>WRCZ01000064.1 GCA_009783685.1 Actinomycetes bacterium | reverse complement strand
GCGCAGTGAGCGAAGCGAGCGAGCACGATCGACCGGCAGACACCGGGTCTAAGGGCCCGGAGGCGAGAGGCCGGCAAAAAAGGGCCAGGACGTCCACTTTTCGGACTCGGCCAACCGATCACGTTCAGCCGATCCGTCCACCGTGCGAGCTACGGCAACCGATCACGTCCAGCCGATCCGTCCACCCCGCGCGCTACCCGCACCGATCACGTCCAGCCGATCCGTCCACCCCGCGCGCTACGGCAACCGATGCGCCGGGGTGCCGCGTCCAGGCCGGGGTTCGGCTGTTTCCTCGCCGTGCTCCCGCAAGTGCAGGGCCCGCAGGGCGATCTCGGTGGCGAAGCGGTCGTCGGGGTCGTTGAGGTGTTCGCCGAAGGCGCGGTCCAGGATGCGCAGCCGGTAGCGGACGGTCTGCGGGTGGACCCCGAGCAGGTCGGCGACCTGGGCGGCGGTGCCGCGGGTGGTGAGCCAGATCCGCAGGGTGTCGATCAGCCGGGTCCGCTGCGTGGCCGTCAACCCGACGAGCGGGCCGAGGTACTTGCGGCTGAGCTGGTCCACCAGCGCGGGATCGCCCAGCAGCCACAGCGGCAGCAGGTGGTCCTCGCTCAGCGCGAGCCCGTTGTCCTCGATCACCCCGGACTCGGCGAGGGCGAGGGTGTGCCGGGCCCAGCGCAGCGAGTCCGCCGCCTCGCCCAGCGGTACCGTCAGCCCGACCGCCGCCCGGCTGCCGGCCAGTGCCGCGGTCAGACAGGCGCGGCGGTCGGCGGTGAAGGGGCCGGGCACCAGTAAGTGCGGCTCGGGGTCGGCGAGGTCGGCCAGCACGTCCCGGTCGAGCAGTGCCCGCGAGGGGTGGGCCTCGGGGGCCAGGGCCACCAGCGTCACCTCCTCCGGCAGCGGCCAGGCGGAGTGCTCGGCGAGTTCGGCGAGCGCGCTGCGGGCGACCGCGGCGCCGCCGAGGATGCGGCGCAGCAGCCGCCGGCGCCGGTTGTCCGGTTCCTCGCCGAGTTCGGCGAGCGCCTGTTCGTAGCCCTCGCGGGAGAGTTCGGCCAGGTCGCCCATGTACGCGAAGAGGGCGTCGGCGAAGGTGAGCATGAACGACGCGGAGAGGTTGTAGCGGCGGCCGACGGTCCGCACCCTGCGCAGCGCGACCTGGCAGCCGATCCGGTACGCGGCCTGCAGGGAGTCCAGGCTCCGGCCCTCGTACGCCTCGAACCGGCCGAACTGGCGGCACAGGTCGTCGCGCAGGGCGCTGGTGGCGGTCGGGGCGGCCACCCGGTCGACGAAAGCGGCGACGCTCTGCTCGATACCGAATTTGATCACGCGGCCGTTGGGGCCGTCGAGCAGCACTCCGTATTCGGGGATCGCCGCGACGATTTCAGCGGCCATCTCTTTTAAAAGACCGGGGAGTTCCGGGCGCATGACGGCGGCGAACTCCCGTGGAATCGGACCCATCGGTTCCGCTTGTTCCGGGGTCTGCCGCATTACGGTCATCCCCTCCCCCTTCCCGGACGCGGCATTGCGTCGGTGACCTTGCTGCAACATAGACCACGCGAGCACGGAGCGCAGCACCTCGGACACGGAAACGTTGTCTCAGGCATCCGATCAGGGCTCGAGCGGCGACGCGTGGGGGGAAGCGTGCCGCAGACCGTACCGCGACGGGCGGGGTACGGGTAGCGGGAACCCTCCCGGCGCGGGATCTTGCGCACCTTCTTACAAAAACGCCCGGGCCGCTGTTGCCGCGGTGACAAAGAATTACCCGGCGGTAAGGTCCGGCGCAGAATCTTGGCACGGATTATTGCGCCCCTGGGTTACCCGTGCGTAACGTCCAGCTCCGCAAGGGCAACCGACCGGATTCGGTACCCACGTTCCAGGTAGTGAGTCGCAGCCGAATTCCCGCCCCAGCAGCGGGGATCCGGTTTATCGAGCACGTCAACTCCCAGGAAGGACCAGCCCGTGCGCAAGCTCTCCCCCCTCGCCAAGAGCGGACTCTTCACCGGCTCCGCGATCGCCGCCGCCCTCGTCCTCGCCGCAGGCACGGCCAACGCGTCCGGCTCGTGGACCGTCACCGGTGGCGGCAGCTTCAGCGCCACGTCGACCAACTCGACGCTCACCGACCCCAGCACCGGCACCCAGCTCAAGTGCACGACGTCGACGGCGAACGGCGGCGCCGACAACGCCGTCGGCCGCGACGGCAACCAGATCGCCCACATCGACTCCATCACGTGGGCCAGCTGCTCGGGTCCGCTGGGCATCACGTTCACCGTCACCGCGAAGAACCTGCCGTGGTACCTCAACGCCGTCAGCTACTCGGCACCGATCGTGACCGGAACGCTCACCGGCGTCGAGGCGTCCATCGGCGGGTTCGGCTGCACCGCCGACTTCGGTGGCGCGGGCGGCGCCGGCACGCCGGCCACGCTCGACGTCCAGTACAACAACACCACCCACACGCTGACGGTGCTCGGCACCGGCGACCTGACCACCTACAACGTGTCGGGCACCTGCCTCGGTCTGCTCAACAACAACGACGTCGTCTCGTACAAGGGCGACTACCCGCTGAACCCGGCCACGCTGAACATCGTCCCCAGCTGATCGCTCGCTGAGCGCGGACGGCACATCGCATGCCGGCAGGGACCCCGGCTCCGTGACCCGGAGCCGGGGTCCCTGCCCAAGAAAGGGGCATTCCATGCCAGGAACGATTCGCCGGGTGACGGCGGTTGCGACGGCCTGCGTCGCGGCGACGTCCGCCGCCCTCCTCTCCACCGCCCCGGCGTCGGCCGCCGGCGGCTGGGACATCACGCCCGGCGGGAACTTCACGGCGACCGCCAGCCCGTGGCAGGCGACAGACGCCGGCACGGGCGGCACGTTGTCGTGCAGCTCGTTGATCCTGCGCGGCCAGCTCCTGTCGGGAGTGGCTCCCACCTCCGCGATCGGTGAGTTCACCGGCGCCACCTTCTCCAACTGCTCCGGTGGCGGTGGCGCGTTCCCGCTCTCGCTGAGCCTGACCGGCGTGCCCTGGGGCATCAGCGCGACGGGTTACGACCAGGCGAGCGGCACGGTGTCCGGCACGATCGGCGGCCTGGGAGTGCATCTGTCGGGGACGTGCATCGCCGACATCGGAGGCGCAACGCCGACCGCCGCGGGCGTGTCGTTCACCTACCGCAACGCCACCCACATCCTGACGATCGGTGCCGCCGGCGACCTGCACGTGTGGAACGTCACCGGGCTCTGCCTGGGCCTGCTCAACAGCGGCGACAGCATCGCCCCCGAGGCATTCGACGTCGAACCGCCCCAGAACATCGTCCCGGCCGGGTGAGGGGGGAGCGCCCGACGCGTCCTGCACGCTCAACCCGGGGACAACACTGCCCTCGCCCCGGGGACCGGTTACTCACTGGACGACAAAATTCCGCTTTCCCCTTGTCGGCCGGTGACAAGAAATACCGCCCCGACGAACCCGGTGAATCTCGCCGTGTTCGATCACTTGTCTGAGCTTATTACCCGCACGTAATGTCCTGGCGCCGAGCCTGCCTTGAGGAGTTCGAAGATGAGGGGTGGCGTGAGATCGCGTCGATCGGTGCGGCTCGCGGCCGTGGGTACGGCCGCGCTGGTGGCGGGGGTACTGCCGGGGACGAACTCCGCGGCGAGCGGGGGGCAGGGGGAGTTGTCGCTCTCCTATGCCTGCCAATTCGCCTCGGGCGAGCAGGACGTGACCGTCGCATTCGCCGAGCAGTTCCCGCAGACCGGGGACGTCGGAAAGCCGATCGTGCCGGGTGATCTGTCGATGGCCGTCACCATTCCGCGGGCGGGCGTCACCGCGATGCTGCCGTCCGGTACCGGTTCGGTCAGCGCGGAGGGCGATCTCAAGACCCGGGTGACGCAAGGGACTTCAGCCGTCGACACCGACTGGCCCGGCCTCGCGGCCGAGGACACCTCGGTGGCCGGCACCGACGACCTGGTGCTGACCCTCACCGGCAAGGTGCCGGGCGTCACCGTCAGCGCCGCCGGTGATGTCACCTTCTCCGTGGGCGAGTTGGCACTCACCCTGCACCCGCAGCAGGCGGCCGGCGGGACGCCGACCACCCCGGACCCGGGCGCGTCGACGGCGGACACCACCGCACCCGACGCGACCGCGGCGCCGGCGGACACCGGCTCGGCGGACGTCACCGGCACCTGCACCCCCGCCCCCGACCAGGACCCCGCGCTGGCGACCGTCCACGTGCCGGGCACGCCCGGCCTGCCCGCCCCGGGCCGGTCCGGATCGGGCGCCGCCGGCTCCGGCAGCCACGCCTCGGGACGCTCTCCGGTGGCCACCGGCTCCGGCTCCGGGACGTCCAGCGCGACCACCGACGCGGGGCAGGCGCAGACCCCGGACGGCACGATCGTCCCGCAGGACGAGCCCGTCCACTCCGGGCTCACCACCTGCGGCAAGGTGCCGATCGCCCCGCTGGACCCCGCGCGGCTGCCCCCGGTGAACCCCGGCGCGGTCGTCCTTCCGCAGCCGGGCCAGCCGCCGTTCCCGCCGGTGTCGCAGTGCGGTTTCGCGGTGGGCTTCTCGAACGTCAACAAGCTCAAGGGCGCGATGATCGTCAACGACCCGCACGACAAGCCGGCGATGGCGGAGATCAACTCCGGCCAGCGCAAGGTGCTCGACTGGGCGCACCAGTACATCGAGGTCGACTCGATCATCGCCCTGACGCTGCCGCCGTCCCACTCCACCTTCCTCACCTACGGCTTCATGCCGACCACCGCGGACGTGGAGTTCGTGCCGCGCGGGGTGTTCACCGTGGTCCAGGTCGGCGACGACTTCTTCAACCAGCCGATCCTCACCACCATCGGCGGCTACCAGGACATCCGCATCCACAACGTGAAGATCAACGGCACACCGCTGGACGTCGGTCCGAACTGCCACACCGCCACCCCCGTGGACGTCGTCATGCACGGTCGCAAGGACGGCCAGCTCCCGGACAACGACGGCCTGCCGGACTACGACATCAAGGACGGCGGTCCGCTGACCGACGACAACCTGGTGATCCCGCCGTTCACCGGCTGCGCCTCGCACGGCGAGGACCTCGACGCGCTGTTCACCTCGGCGCTGTCCGGCCCGGGCAACTCGCTCAACCTGTCGCAGGGCCACCTGTGCGACCCGGTCCAGCTGCCCGAGTCGTGCCAGCCCGAGATCCAGATCCCGCCGCTCCCGCAGCGCAAGAAGTAACCGGAAGACATCCGGCGCGGGAAGCGAACCGCCCCGCCCGCCATCCACCCTCACCCACCGGGAGGTGCAATGGGAATCGAAGTGATCGTCGAAGGTCTGACGAAGTCCTTTGGCAAACAGACCGTCTGGCAGGATGTGACGCTCACTCTGCCGCCCGGCGAGGTCAGCGTGATGCTGGGGCCCTCGGGAACCGGCAAGACGGTGTTCCTGAAGTCGATCATCGGGCTGCTCAAGCCCGAGCGCGGCCGGGTGCTCGTCGGCGGCGTCGACATGGTCAACAGCCCCGAGCGGGACGTCTACGAGGCCCGCAAGATGTTCGGCCTGATGTTCCAGGACGGCGCGCTGTTCGGCTCGATGAACCTGTTCGACAACATCGCCTTCCCCTTGCGCGAGCACACCCGCAAGAAGGAGTCGGAGATCCGCCGGATCGTCATGGAGCGGATCGACATGGTCGGCCTGCTCGGCGCCGAGGGCAAGCTGCCCGGCGAGATCTCCGGCGGCATGCGCAAGCGGGCCGGGCTGGCCCGGGCGCTGGTCCTCGACCCGCAGATCATCCTGTGCGACGAGCCCGACTCGGGCCTGGACCCGGTCCGCACCTCCTACATCTCGCAGCTGCTGATCGACCTCAACGCGCAGATCGACGCGACGATGCTGATCGTCACCCACAACCTCGACATCGCCTCGACGGTGCCCGACAACATGGGCATGCTCTTCCGCCGCGAACTCGTCGCGTTCGGTCCCCGCGAGCTGCTGCTGACCAGCGACGAGCCGGTCGTCCGGCAGTTCCTCAGCGGCCGGCGGGCTGGCCCGATCGGGATGTCGGAGGAGAAGGACGAGGCGACCATCGCCCTGGAGCAACTCAACGGCGACGCCGTCGGCTCCGGCGAACCGCCGCGCATCGTCCCGCAGTTGGAGCCCAGCCCCGGGCTGCCGCCGCGGCAGGCGGTGCAGCGGCGCAAGGCCAGGGTGCTGTCGATGTGGGAGACGCTGCCGGTCTCCGCCCGCGAGGCGATCAAGGCCGGGCTCACCCCGCAGGGGGAGCCGGCATGACCGCACCCGTCCGCCCGGCGCCCGGCGTGCGCGCGCCGGGCCGCGGCTTCCCCGGCAGCGGGGCGCTGCGCGAGACCGGCCAGTTGATGACGCTCGCCGCGACCACCGTCCGGGACACCTTCCGCCGGCCGTTCCAGGTGCGCGAACTCATCGAGCAGTTCTGGTTCGTGGCCAGCGTGACGATCCTGCCCGCGGCCCTGGTGTCGATCCCGTTCGGCGCGGTGATCGCGCTTCAGGTCGGCTCGCTGACCCAGCAGCTCGGCGCCCAGTCGTTCACCGGCGGCGCCAGCGTGCTGGCCGTCATCCAGCAGGCCAGCCCGCTGATCGTGGCGCTGCTCATCGCCGGCGCCGGCGGCAGCGCGATCTGCGCCGACCTCGGGTCGCGGAAGATCCGCGAGGAGCTGGACGCGATGGAGGTGATGGGCGTCTCGCCGGTGCAGCGGCTGATCGTGCCGCGGGTGCTGGCCACCATGCTCGTCGCGCTGTTCCTCAACGGCCTGGTCTCGGTGGTCGGCACCGCGGGCGGCTACTTCTTCAACGTGGTGATGCAGCACGGCACGCCCGGCGCCTACCTGTCCAGCTTCTCCGCGCTCGCCCAGCTCCCCGACCTGTACATCAGCGAGATCAAGGCGCTGATCTTCGGGTTCATCGCCGGCATCGTGGCCGCCTACCGCGGGCTGCACCCCAAGGGCGGGCCCAAGGGCGTCGGCGACGCGGTCAACCAGTCCGTCGTCATCACCTTCCTGCTGCTGTTCTTCGTGAACGTCGTGCTGACCGCGATCTACCTGCAGCTCGTCCCGCAGAAGGGAGCCTGAGCGATGGCCCTGCTGGACAAGGACGCGCCGCGGTCCGAGCCGCCGCCACCGCCAAGGCGCGGCGCGCCCGGCGGCACCCGCTGGCTGCGCTGGCTCGACGAGACCGGCGACCACTTCATCTTCCACATCACCGCCGTGCTGTGGATCCCGCGCACCCTGCGCCGCTATCTGAAAGAGGTGCAGCGGCTGCTCGCCGAGGTGGCGTTCGGCAGCGGGGGCCTCGGCGTCATCGGCGGCACCGTCGGCGTGATGATCGGCATGACGCTGGCCACCGGCACCGTCGTCGGCCTCCAGGGCTACGCGGCGATGAACGAGCTGGGCACCACCGCGTTCACCGGCTTCATCTCGGCGTACTTCAACACCCGCGAGATCGCTCCGCTGGTCGCGGGACTCGCGCTGTCCGCCACCGTCGGCGCGGGCTTCACCGCCCAGCTCGGCGCGATGCGGATCAACGAGGAGGTCGACGCGCTGGAGGGCATGGGTGTGCGCAGCATGCCCTACCTGGTCACCACCCGGATCATCGCCGGCGTCGTCGCCATCATCCCGCTGTACGGCATCGGCCTGCTCAGCAGCTACGCCGCCTCCCGGCTGGTGACGGTGTGGGTCAACGGGCAGTCGTCCGGCACCTACGACCACTACTTCAACCAGTTCCTGTCACCCGCCGACGTGCTGCTGTCGACCCTGAAGGTGCTGATCTTCAGCATCGTGGTGATCCTGGCGCACTGCTACTACGGCTACACCGCCAAGGGCGGCCCGGCCGGCGTGGGCATCGCGGTGGGCCGCTCGGTGCGCAACGCCATCGTGATCATCGCGCTCACCGACTTCTTCCTCAGCCTGGCGATCTGGGGCGCCACGACGACGGTGCGGGTGGCGGGATGACGGCCACCGACACCCGGCCGCTGGCCCCGCCGCCACTGCGCCGCCCGCGCCGCATCACCACCGCGGGCCGCCGCACCGCCGGCATCGTCTTCCTGCTCGTGCCGGCCCTGCTGGCCTGGCTCGCCGTCGCCGTCTACGACAAGGCGTTCACCGACGAGGCCACCGTCACCGTGGAGACCGGCAGCACCGGCAACGAGATGCACCAGGGCGCCGACGTGAAGATGCGCGGCGTCGTCGTCGGCCGGGTGTCCGCCATCCACGCCGACGGGCAGGGCGCCCGGCTGACCCTGGCCCTCAAGCCCGGTGCGCTGGGCCGCATCCCGGCCGGCGTCACCGCGCAGATGCTGCCGACCACCCTGTTCGGCGAGCGCTTCGTGGCGCTGGTCCCGCCGGCCGACACCGTCACCGGCGGCCCGACGCTGACCGCCGGCGACACCATCGACCAGGACCGCTCCAGCAACGCCATCGAGCTGCAACAGGTGCTGGACAACGTGATGCCGCTGCTGACCGCCGTGCAGCCGCAGAAGCTCTCCGCCACCCTCAACGCGGTCGCCACCGCGCTCGACGGCCGAGGCACCCAGCTGGGCACCACCCTCGTCCAGCTCGACCGCTACCTCACCAAGCTCAACCCCGAACTGCCCGCGCTCAACGACGACATCAAGCAGCTGGTCACCGTCAGCCACGTCTACGACGCGGCGGCGCCCGACCTCGTGCAGGCCCTCACCGAGTTCACGAAGACCAGCGGCACCATCGCCGAGGAACGCGCGAACCTCAGCACCGTCTACGGCTCGGCCACCGCGACCTCGCAGGACCTCACCACCTACCTGCGGCAGAACAAGGACAACCTGATCCGGCTGTCCGCCGACAGCCGCGGCACCCTCGGGCTGCTCGCGAAGTACGCGCCCTCCTTCCCCTGCACCCTGCGCACCCTCGCCGACTTCGTGCCGGCCATGGACAAGGCGCTCGGCAAGGGCACCTCCCAGCCCGGGCTGCACGTCGACCTCACCTCGGTGCCCTCCCGCGGCAAGTACGTCGCCGGCCAGGACACCCCGGTGTACGACGCCGGCGGCGGACCGACGTGCTACTCCGTCCCGTACAACGGCCACGGCACCACGCCGCTGGCCAACTCCCCGCAGGAGAACGAACTGGTCAACGAACTCCTCGCCCCGTCCCTGCACAGCTCGCCGCAGGACCTGCCCGACTGGAGCAGCCTGCTGACCGGGCCGGTCTTCCGCGGGACGGAGGTGACCGTCAAGTGAAGCGCCGCTCCCTGGTCGGGCCGATCGTCAAGTCGCTGATCTTCGTCCTGGTCACCGCGCTGGCCACCGCCGTGCTGGCGATCAGCATCGCCGGCGCCGACGTCGGCGACACCTCCGGCTACAACGCCCGGTTCACCGACACCACCGGACTGACCTCCGGCGACAGCGTCCGCATCGCCGGGGTGAAGGTCGGCCAGGTCGACTCCATCAAGGTCGTCGACCACCGGTACGCGCAGGTGCACTTCTCGGTGCAGAAGGACCGCACGCTGCCCGCCTCGGCCACCGCGACCATCAAGTACCTCAACATGGTCGGCCAGCGGTACGTCGACCTCGCCCAGGGCACCGGGCCGGTCGGCGCCGTGCTGCACCCCGGCGACACCATCCCGCTGCAGCACACCACGCCCGCACTCGACCTCACCCAGCTGTTCAACGGCTTCCAGCCGCTCTTCCAGGGCCTGTCGCCGAAGGACATCAACCAGCTGGCCGGCGAGATCGTCCAGGTGCTCCAGGGCGAGGGCGGCACCGTCGACTCGCTGATCAGCAGCGTCGGTTCGCTGACCACCACGCTGGCCGCCAAGGACCACGTCATCGGGCAGGTCATCGACAACCTCAACTCGGTGCTGACCACGGTCAACACCCGCGAGGCCGGCTTCAACGACCTCGTCACCACGCTCCAGCAGCTCGTCACCGGCTTCTCCCAGGACCGCGAGCCCATCGGCCAGTCGATCACCGCGATCTCCCGGCTGACCACCAGCACCGCCGGGCTGCTCGACGACGGGCGCGCGCCGCTGAAGGACTCCATCGCCCAGCTCGGCCGGCTGTCCACCAACCTGGCCGACAGCAGCCCTCAGCTGGAGGACTTCCTGAAGAAGACCCCGCAGAAGTTCCAGGCCATCGGCCGCACCGCCAGCTACGGGTCCTGGCTCAACCTCTACCTGTGCCAGGCGACCGTCAAGGGCGCCACCACCTCCGACGGCAGCAAGCCGCCCACCGGCATAGCGATCACCGAAGCGAGGTGCCGCTCATGACGTCCGCACGCACCGGACTCCGGCGGGTCCCCGGGCTGCGCCGCCTGCTCCGCACCCCCGCGAACCGCGGCCGGCCGCTGTTCCGGCCGCTGCGCGAACGCAGCCCGATCCTGGTCGGGGCCGTCGGCCTCGCGCTGCTGGTCCTGGTCAGCCTGGTCGCGTACAACGCCGACGCGCTGCCGGTGATCGGCGGCGGCACCACGTACTCCGCCGACTTCAGCGAGGCCGCGGGACTGCGGCCCGGCAACGAGGTGCGGGTCGCGGGCGTCAAGGTCGGCAAGGTCACCGGGGTCTCGCTGGACGGCGCCCAGGTCAAGGTCACCTTCAAGGTCCGGCACACCTGGATCGGCGACGCCAGCACCGCGGCCATCGGCATCAAGACCCTGCTCGGCGAGAAGTACCTGGCCGTCGACCCGCTGGGCAACGCGGCGCAGAACCCCGGCACGCGCATCCCGGAGAGCCGCACCACCTCGCCGTACGACGTCACCCAGGCGTTCAACGGCCTCGGGCAGACGCTCGGCGCGATCGACACGCAGAAACTGGCGGCCAGCTTCCAGACGATCTCCGACACGTTCAAGGACACCCCCGCGTCGGTGCGCAGCGCCGCCACCGGGCTGTCCGACCTGTCGCGGACCATCTCCAGCCGGGACGCCCAGCTCGCGAACCTGCTGGCCGGCAGCAAGCAGCTCACCAAGACCCTGTCGGACCAGAACGGCCGCTTCCAGCAGCTGCTCACCGACGGCAACCTGCTGCTGTCCGAGGTCCAGCAGCGGCGCGACGCCATCCACTCCCTGCTCACCGGCACCGAGGCGCTGGGCACCCAGCTCAACGGGCTGGTCGCCGACAACAACCGCCAGCTGGGGCCGACGCTGGACGCGCTGGACCGGGTCACCTCCGTGCTGACGGCCAACCAGTCCAGCCTCGACAAGGTGCTCGCGCTGGCCGGCCCCTACTACCGCATCGTCGGCAACACCCTCGGCAACGGCCGCTGGTTCGACAGCTACCTGTGCGGCCTGGTGCCGAAGAACTACCTGCCCGCGGGCACCCCGCCGGCCACCGGATGCATGCCGCCCAAGGCGACAGGAGGCACCTCATGATGTCGGCCCGTCCCCTGCGGCGGCTCCTGCCCGGGCGGTCGCGACGGTCCGCCCGGCCCGCCGGCGAGCGCCCGGACCGGCGGCGCACCGCCCTGCGGATCGGCGTCGTCGCCACGGTCCTGGCCGTGGTCGCCGCGGCCGCGACGGCGGCCGGCGTGTGGGCGTTCGGCGGACCCGACGGCCCGCACGTCACCGCGTACTTCGACCGCACCGTCGGCGTCTACAAGGGATCCGACGTGCGGGTGCTCGGCGTCAAGGTCGGCACCGTCACGTCCGTGCAGCCGCGGGGCAAGCAGGTCAAGGTGGTGCTCGCCCTCGACCACGGCGTGAAGATCCCGGCGAAGGCCGGCGCGGTCGTCGTGGCGCCCAGCGTCGTCGCCGACCGCTACGTCCAGCTCACCCCCGCCTACACCGGCGGCCCGCAGCTGAAGGACCAGGACCAGATCCCGGCCACCCGCACCGCCACCCCGGTCGAGGTCGACCAGCTCTACGACAGCATCACCCAGCTCAGCACCGCGCTCGGGCCGAACGGCGCCAACGCCACCGGCGCGCTGTCCCGGCTGCTCGACACCGGCGCGCAGAACCTCGACGGCAACGGCAAGGCGATCGGCGACAGCATCGCCCAGCTCGGAGCCGCCTCCAAGACGCTCGACGGGCACAGCGGCGACCTGTTCGCCACCCTGTCCTACCTGCAGTCCTTCACCTCCATGCTGAAGGCCAACGACGGCAAGGTGAAGGCCGCCACCGACCAGCTGTCCACCGTCACCGGCTTCCTCGCCGACGACAAGGAGGACCTCGGCGGCGCCCTCCAGCAACTGTCCACCGCGCTGGGCCAGGTGAAGACCTTCATCCAGGACAACCGCACCCGGCTCAAGACCAGCATCGCCAAGCTCGCACCGATCACCCAGACCCTGGTCGACCAGCGGGCCTCGCTCGCCGAACTGCTGGACACCGCACCGCTCGCGGCCGACAACCTGCTCAACGCCTACGACCCGCAGCACGGCACCCTCGACGGCCGCGCCGACATCAACGAGCTGAGCATGGGCCCGAACCTGACCACCGCGAGCACCGCCACCAACAGCGGCGACGGCACCACCGCGGGCACGTCCGGCACCACGCCGACCGCCTCCACCCTGCAACCGGTCGCGCCGGGCGCCGGCACCCTGCCGCTGCCCCTGCCACCGGTCGGCACCGTCTACGGCAGCACGCCGGCCAAGGGAGCGGCCCGATGAGACGGCCCATCACCGCGGCGGCCGGCGGCGCCGTCCTCGCCCTGGCCCTGACCGGCTGCGGCATCGGCGGCGTCCAGAACCTCCCGCTGCCCGGCGGCGCGAACCTGGGCGCCCACCCCTACACCGTCAAGGCCCGGTTCGCCGACGTCCTCGACCTCGTCCCGCAGTCCTCGGTCCGCGTCAACGACGTCGCCGTCGGCCGGGTCACCGGCATCTCGCTCGGCTCCGACGGCTGGTCGGCCGTGGTCACCATGAAGGTCAACGGCAAGGTGGACCTGCCCGCGAACGCCTACGCGCACCTGGAGCAGTCCAGCCTCCTCGGCGAGAAGTACGTGCAGCTGTCCGGACCGCCGTCCGGCCAGGCCGCCACCGGGCGGCTGCGCGGCGGCGCGACGATCCCGCTGTCGCACACCAACCGCAACCCCGAGGTCGAGGAGGTCTTCGGCGCCCTGTCGATGCTGCTCAACGGCGGCGGCATCCAGCAGCTGAAGACCATCAGCACCGAACTCGACAAGGCGCTGACCGGCAACGAACCGCAGATCCGGGACATGCTCACCCAGGTCGACACCCTCGTCTCCGACCTCGACACCCACAAGCAGGACATCACCGACGCCCTCGACGGCGTCAACCAGCTGTCCGACACCCTGGCCACCCGCGACCGCGCGATCGGCACCGTGCTCACCGGGCTCAGCCCCGGCCTGAAGGTGCTCGACCAGCAGCGCGGCTCGCTGGTCACCATGCTCCGCTCGCTCGACACCCTGTCCGGGGTCGCCGTGGACACCGTCGACCGGAGCAAGGACGACATGGTCGCCGACCTCAAGGCGCTCGCCCCGACCCTGCAACGCCTCGCCGACGCCGGCAAGGACCTGCCGGACTCCCTCCAGGTGCTGCTCACCTACCCGTTCACCGACGAGGTGCTGAACGGCGTCAAGGGCGACTACCTCAACGTGTACCTGGACCTGACCGCCGCCCCCGGCACCCAGCTCGTCCCCACCCTGCTGCCGGGCGACAGCACCTACCCCGACGTCGGCCCGATCTACACGCCGAGCGCGCTGCAGAAGCAGAAGGAGTCCCTCCCGCTGCCGCTGCCGTCGGTCACCACCACGAGGGGAGGACGCTGATGCTCACCAAGGCCACCATCGCCAAGAACATCGCCTTCCTGCTGATCGCCGTCCTCGTCCTCGGCTACATCGGCGTCAGGTACGCCGACCTCGGCCGCTACGTGGGGCTGCGCGGCTACTACACCGTCAAGGTCCAACTCCCCGAGACCGGCGGCCTGTTCACCAACGCGGACGTCACCTACCGCGGCGTGTCGGTGGGGCGGGTCGGCCCGGTGACGCTCACCGGCGACGGCGTCGAGGCGTCCCTGCGCATCGACGACTCGGCCCCGGACATCCCCGCGCGCCTCAAGGCCGTCGTGGCGAACCTGTCGGCGGTCGGCGAGGAGTACATCGACCTTCAGCCGAGCACCGACCAGCCGCCGTACCTGCACGACGGTTCGCGCATCACCCGGGCCGACGCCCGCGTCCCCGCGCCCGTCACCAACCTGCTCACCAGCGTCAACGACCTCGCCGGGTCGGTACCGCTGAACTCCCTGCGCACGGTGGTCGACGAGTTCGGCAAGGCGTTCAACGGGCAGGCGGGCAACCTGCAGTCGCTGCTCGACAGCAGCGGCCACTTCATCTCCGCCGCCGACCGCAACCTGCCCGGCAACACCCAACTCATGGTCGACGCGCAGACGGTGCTGCGCACCCAGGCCGACGAGGGCGACGCCTTCACCTCGTTCGCCTCCAGCGCCAACCAGCTCGCCGCGCAGCTCGACACCTCCGACACCGACCTGCGCCGGCTGATCGCCGCGGCCCCCGAGGCGGCCGGCCAGGTCACCGCGCTGCTGCGGGACGTCGG
Organism: Actinomycetes bacterium; assembly: GCA_009783685.1. GTDB lineage: Bacteria > Actinomycetota > Actinomycetes > Streptomycetales > Streptomycetaceae > Actinacidiphila. The sequence goes on along the minus strand of WRCZ01000064.1, from coordinate 1,440 downwards.
CCCCGACCTGAGCGTGGTGCTGGCGAACCTGCTGACCACCTCCGACGTGGCGGTCACCCGGCAGGACGGCATCCGCGAGTTCCTGGTCAAGGTGCCGGCGGTCGCCGCGGCCGGCTCCACCGCGATCACCTCCCAGGGCGTGCACTTCGGCATGGCGGTCACCTTCTTCTCGCCGCTGCCCTGCACCTCCGGATACGGCGGCACCACCTACCGCAACGGCCTCGACACCAGCGCGCCCGCCACCGCGTTCAACACCGCGGCCCGGTGCACCGCCCCCGCCTCGTCCGGCATCGGCGTGCGCGGCTCGGCGCACGCGCCCGGCGGCGCGTCGGTCCCGGACCCCGTCCAGCCCGGCTCGGTCCTGCCCACGGCGACCTCGGCCACCACCTCGGGCAGCACGCCGGCCACCACCCGCACCGCCACCGCCGGGCCGCTGCTGCCCGGCGCGCTGGGCCTGCCGGGACTGCCGTCCGGCGGCCCCACCACCCTCGCCGGCCTGCTCGGTCTGGAGGACACCCCGTGACCCCACCCAAAGCCCCCGTGCGGGCCGCGGTCCGGCGCCGGGCCACCCTGGTCTGGACGGCAGGCTGGACGGTCGCCGCGCTGCTCCTCGGCCTGGCCGCCTGGTCGTACGCGGCCACCCGCGGCGACGACGCGCTGCGCTTCGGCAAGGCGCGCGACGCCGCGCTGGCCGCCGGCCGGCAGGACATCGCCCGGCTGAACACCGTGGACGCCGCGCACCTGGACCGCGACCTGGGCCTGTGGCTGGACGCGACCACCGGGCCGCTGCACGACCAGCTGACCCGCACCCACTCCGCGGACACCGACCAGTTGAAGGCGTCGGGCACCTCGACCCGCGGCACCGTCACCGACGCGGCCGTCACCGAACTCGACACCCGGGCAGGGACGGCCAAGGTGATCGCGACCGTCCAGGTGCGGGTCACCCCGCGCGACGGCACCGCGACCACCGACCGCAAGCGCTTCGAGGCGGGCCTGTCCCGCACCGGCGGCTCCTGGAAGCTCACCGCGCTCACCGCGGTGCCGGTCGGGGCGAGCTGAGGACGCCATGGGCGACAGGGACGACGTGAAGGAGGCGGTGGGCGTGGGCACGACCGACAACGGCCCCGCGGGGGCGGCACAGGTCGACCACCTGCTCAATCGGGTGGGTGGCGCGGAGTCTGACGATGGCGCCGGTTCGGCCGGCGGTACGGATTCCGCTGATGCCGCGGAGGAGCGGGATGTCTCCGGGGTCGTTGTCCCCGGGCCGCGCACCTCGCCGGAGGACGACGCCGCCGGGACGCCGCCGCGCCGCCGCCGGTGGCTGCGGCGGAGGACCGTCGCGACGGCGGTGCTCGCGCTGGCCGTGCTGCTGGCCGGGGCCCTGCTGTACGCGGCCCAGCAGTTGAAGGACCCGGGGGCCAGCGGCAACAGGGCGCTCAG
>WRCZ01000063.1 GCA_009783685.1 Actinomycetes bacterium | reverse complement strand
CGCAGGAGGTGACTCCCCGCGCCCCTCGGGGCGCGGGTCACGGGTGAGGGGTCAGCCCTGCTGCTGCTTGCGGGACTTGTCGGTCAGGATCACCAGACCGGCGATGACGCCGAAGAGCACCAGCGGAAGGGCGACGAAGAGGCCCAGGGTCTGGGCGACGTTCAGGCCGGAGCCCGGGTCGTCGCCGTCGTCGTGGGCCAGCGCGAACGCCGGGGTCGACATCAGCAGCATCAGCGCAGTCCCGGAGGTGATCACACCGGCGCGCAGGGCCTTCTTGTTGAGCTTCTTGTCCACACCGCCAATGTAGTGAACTCCTCCGCGCCTCGCGCGCCCGGGGGTCCCTTTGCGCGTACGGCGCGGATCTTCGCCGGTCGGACGCACCGTGGGAGGCCGCGGTACGCCTCGCACCGTGGGAGGCCGCACCGCGGGAGGCCGCGGTACGCCCGTCCGGCAGCGCTAGGGGTGCCGGGCGTCCGTGGCCGAGCCGGCCAGGGCCCGCCGCACCTCCTCGGCCAGCCCGTGCAGCCGGGACGACGCGGCCAGTTGCTCCAGCGTCAGCGGGTTGCCGCCCGGGTCGGCGATCGGCAGCCGCCAGTTGGGGTACTCGTCCGACGTCCCGGGCAGGTTCTGCGGGCGCCGGTCGCCGACCCCGTCCGGCAGCCACACGCCGACCATCCGGGCCGGTGTACGGGCCAGGAACCGGTGGACGGCCTTGACCACGGCCTCCTCCTCGGCCGCCCCCTCCGGCAGCAGCCCCAGCCGGCCCAGCAGCGCGATCCACTCGGCGACCTCGGCCGCGTCGTCCGCCTCCTCCTCGGCGAGCGGCCGGGTCAGCAGGCCGAGCCGGTGCCGCAGCTCGACGTGCTCGCCGGTCAGCCGGGCCGCGGTGCTCGGCAGGTCGTGCGTGGTGGCGGTGGCCAGGCACGACTCCCGCCAGGCCGACGGCGGCAGCGGCCGCCGGTCGGCGTCCTCGCCCGCGTAGTTGCGCTCGAACCACAGCACGGAGGTGCCGAGGATCCCGCGGTCGGCGAGCTCCTCGCGCACCCCGGGCTCCACGGTGCCCAGGTCCTCGCCGATGACCACGGCGCCCGCCTCGTACGCCTCCAGGGCCAGCAGCCCCAGCATCGCCTCCGCGTCGTACCGCACGTAGGTGCCCTCGGTGGGCGGCCGGCCCTCCGGCACCCACCACAGCCGGAACAGGCCCATGACGTGGTCCATCCGCAGCCCGCCGGCGTGCCGCAGCATCCGGGCGACCAGGTCGCGGTACGGGGCGTAGCCGGTGGCCGCGAGCGCGTCCGGGCGCCAGGGCGGCAGGCCCCAGTCCTGGCCACGGGAGTTGAAGGCGTCCGGCGGGGCGCCGATCGACATGCCGCCGGCCAGCACGTCCTGCATCGCCCAGGCGTCCGAGCCGCCCGGGTGCACGCCCACCGCGAGGTCGTGCACGATGCCGACCGGCATGCCCGCGTCCCGCGCCGCCCGGTGCGCCGCGGCGAGCTGGGCGTCGGTCAGCCAGGTCAGCCAGCAGTGGAAGTCCACCCGGTCCAGGTGGGTGCTGCGGGCCCTGGCCACGTGCGGGGAGCGCGGGTCGCGCAGGCCCGCGGGCCAGGAGTGCCAGTCCGGGCCGTGCAGCTCCGCCAGCGCCGACCAGGTGGCGTGGTCGTCCAGCGCCTGCCCCTGCTCGGCCAGGTAGTCGGCGTACGCGGCGCGCCGCCCCGGACTCAGCGGCACCGACCGCAGCAGCTCCAGCGCCTCGGCCTTCAGCTCCCACACCGCGTCCCGGTCGATCAGCGCGCCCTTGAGCAGCACGTCCCGGCGCAGCACGGCGGCCTTGCGCAGCAGCCCGTCGACCTGTGCGCGGGCCTCGCGCGGCAGGTACGCGAACTCCGGCACGTCCTCGATCCGCAGGTAGACCGGGTCGGGGAAGCGGCGGGAGGACGGGCGGTACGGCGAGGGGTCGGTGGGCCGGCCCGGCACGCTGGCGTGCAGCGGGTTGATCTGGACGAAGCCCGCGCCCAGGGCGCGCCCGGACCAGGCGGCCAGGTCCGCGAGGTCGCCCAGGTCGCCGCGGCCCCAGGAGCGCGAGGACAGCGTGGAGTACAGCTGGGCCATGAACCCGAAGGTCCGGCCCGGCGGCCCGGGCAGCCGGGCCGGGGCGACGATCAGGTCGCCGTGGGCGGTACGGCCGTCGGCGCCGGTGGCCCGCAGCACGTAGCGGCCGGGGGTGCGCGGCGGATCGGCCAGCACCTCGCCGGACGGCGTCTCGGTCTGTAGCCGGGTGCCCTCGGGCAGGTCCGGCAGCGCCTGCTTCAGGCTGCGCCGGCCGGACCGCAGCACCGTGCACGGCGGCAGCAGGCGGTGCACCCGGCGCTGCTCGGCCGCCGCCAGCGCGTCCTTGACCGCGCGCCCGGTGCTCGCGTCGATGCCGAGCGCGGCGAGGACCGCGACGACGGTGTCGTCCGGAACGGGAACGTGGGTGTCCGGCGCGGGGCTGTACGTCACGTCCACGCCGTACATGGCGGCAAGCCGGTCCCGGTCCATCGGGCCTCCGTCCTCAGTCTGTCCGGGAACCCTTCCCGGGGGTGCCTGCCTTCTACCCTTCCTTCCCCTCCTTCCCCGCGCGGGTGGAAAGGGGGGTTCTCCCCACCCCCAGGACGCCAGCGGACGCCATGGTCCGGGCGGGGCGCGCTCCGTAGCGTCGAAGGTGTCGTCGGGAGAGGAGCCCCAGGTCATGGCATCGCGCCGCAGCACGAAGTCCACCGCACGCACGGACACCGACCGCCCATCGCCGTACGCCGTGGAACTGCGCGGCGTGCGCCGCACCTACGGCAGGGGGGACGCGGCCGTGCACGCCCTGCGCGGGGTGGACCTGGCCCTGCCCCGGCGCAGCTTCACCGCGGTGATGGGCCCCTCCGGGTCCGGCAAGAGCACGTTCCTGCAGTGCGCGGCCGGTCTCGACCGGCCCACCGCGGGCCAGGTGGTGCTCGGCGGCCGGGACATCACCGGGCTGAGCGAGAACCACCTCACCAAGCTCAGGCGCAGCCGCATCGGCTTCGTCTTCCAGTCCTTCAACCTGCTGCCCTCGCTGACGGTCCAGCAGAACGTGCTGCTGCCGCAGCGGCTGGCCGGCGTCCGCCCGGACCGCCGCAGGGCGGCCGAACTGCTGGGCCGGGTGGGCCTGGACGGGCACGGCAGGCGCCGCCCCGGCCAGCTCTCGGGCGGCCAGCAGCAGCGGGTCGCGATCGCCCGCGCGCTGATCACCGACCCGGAGGTGATCTTCGCCGACGAGCCGACGGGGGCGCTGGACACCGGAACCGCCCGGGAGGTGCTGGGGCTGCTGCGCCACGCCGTGGACGCGCTGGGCGCGACCGTCGTGATGGTCACCCACGACCCGGTGGCCGCCTCCTACGCCGACCGCGTGCTGTTCCTCGCCGACGGGGAGCTGGCCGGCGAGCTGGCCGACCCCGAGCCGACCGCCGTCGCCGACCGGATGGTGGCGCTCACCGCGTCCACCGCCGGACCGGGCAGGCTGGGGGCCGCGGCGTGAACGGCCTCGCCCGCGCCTCGGTCCGGTTCCGGCCCGCGTCCTTCGCCGGCACCTTCATCGCCCTGCTGTTCGCCGCCGCCGTCGTCACCGCCTGCGGCACCATGCTGCAGACCGGGATCACCGCACACGTCGCGCCCGTGCGGTACGCGCACGTGCCGGTGGTGGCCGCCGCCGACCCGCAGGCGAGGATCACCACCGGGCACGGCGACAACCGCGACACCGAGACCGCGCCGTTCACCGACCAGCCGCGGCTGGACACCGCGCTGGCGCGGACGATCGCCGCCCAGCCGGGGGTGGCCGCCGCCGTCCCCGACATCGCGTTCCCGGTGCAGTCGGCGCACCTGCCGCCGCTCACCGGCCGCAACTGGGCGGCCCACGCGATCGACGGCGCGAACACCGTGCGGGGCCACGCGCCGCTGGCCGGCGAGGTCGTGCTCGACACGGCGACCGCGCGGGCGGCCGGCGTCGGCACCGGCGGCACGGTCGCGCTCACCGCGCCGGGCGGCGCGCGGACCTACCGGGTCGCCGGCCTGACCCAGGAGGCCGCGCCCACCGCGTACTTCGCGGACACCGCGGCCGCCACGCTGTCCGGCCACCCCGGAAAGGCCGACGCCATCGCGGTGTTCGCCCGCCCCGGCGTGCCCACCGACCGGCTCGCCGGCCAGACCCGGCAGGCCGTCGGCACGCACGCGACGGTACGCACCGGCGACGGCCGCGGCGAGGCCGAGCAGCCGCAACTGGCCACGGCCCGGGAGATGCTCACCGCGATCGGCGGCTCCTTCGGCGGCATCGCCACCGCCACCGCGGTGTTCGTGGTCATGGGCACCGTCTCCCTCGCCGTCGGCCAGCGCGGCCGGGAGATCGCGCTGCTGCGCGCGGTCGGCGCGACCCCGCGGCAGATCCGGCGCACGGTGGCGACCGAGGCGATGCTGGTCGCGCCGCTGGCCGGCGCCGCCGGCATCCTGCCCGGCGTGGCGCTGGCCCGCTGGTGGTTCGACCAGCTGGTCGACAAGGGCGCGGTGCCGCGCGGCGCCCAGCTGTCCGTCGGCTGGATCCCCATGGTGGTCGCGGTCGGCGCCGGCCTGCTCGCCTCGCTGGCGGCCGGCTACCTCGCCGCCCGCCGGCCGTCCAGGGCCCGGCCCAGCCAGGCGCTGGGAGAGGCCGCGGTCGAGCGGCGGCGGCCCGGCGTGATCCGCACGGTGCTCGGTCTCGCCGCGACCGCGGGCGGCTGCGTCCTCGCCTCGGTGGCCGCGCACCAGACCGGGGACGACGCGGCGTCGGTCGCGCTCGGCGTGGTGTTCAGCTTCATGGTGGCCGTGGCGCTGCTCGGGCCGGTCGTGGCGTGGCTGGCCGCGATCGTCCTCGGGCTGCCGCTGCGGGCGGGCGGCGCGCCCGGCGCGCTGGCCGCCGCCAACACCCGTGCCAACGCCCGCAGGCTGGCCTCCGCGATCACCCCGATCGTGCTGGTCACCGCCTTCTGCGGAACCCTGCTGTGCATGCAGGGCACCCTCACCCACACCGCGCGCCAGCAGATCAGGGACGGCGTGGTGGCCGACCAGGTCGTCGGCTCCGGCGGCGCCGGGCTGCCGGCCGGGACCGCCGAGCGGGCGGCGCGGGTGCCCGGCGTCGACACGGCGGTGGGCGTGCTGCGCACCGGAGCGCTGTACCGCGCGAGCGGGTCGCTGAACTCCGCGAGCGTGCTGGGCGTCAGCGGCGACCCGCACCGGCTGACCACGGTGCTGCAGCCGGGCGTGCGCAGCGGCTCGCTCGGCGACCTGACCGGCGACGGGCGCACGGTCGCGGTCGACTCGCTGCTCGCCGGCACGACCCATGTGAAGGTCGGCAGCTCGCTGACGCTGTGGCTCGGCGACGGGACGCAGGTGCGGCCGCGGGTCGTCGCCGTCTACGAACGCGGCCTGGGGCTGGGCGAGTTGATGATGCCGCGGGCCGCGGTGGCCGGGCACGCGGCGAGCGCCTACGACAGCCAGGTGCTGGTCCACGACCGGGCCGGGGCGCATCCCGCGGACGTGCAGCGGGCGCTGGCGCGCCTCGACGTGCCGGGCCTGACGGTCACCGACCGGGCCGGCTACCGGGCCCAGACCGACAAGGACCTGGAGCTGAACGCCTGGGCGAACCGGGTGATGGCGATCGTGCTCGGCGGGTTCGCGGCGGTCGCCGCGGCGAACACGCTGGTGATGACGGTGCTGGACCGCCGCCGCGAGGTCGCCCTGCTGCGGCTGACCGGGACGACCCGGCGCCAGGTGCTGGGGATGCTCCGCTGGGAGGCGCTGGTGGTGGCCGTGTCCGGGCTCGTCCTGGGCGGCGCGATCGCCTGGATCACCCTGATCCCCATCGCCCGCGGCACGACCGGCGGTTCGCCCTACGTGCCGCCGGGCATCGTCCTGGCGATCGCCGGCGGCGCCCTCGCCCTGTCCCTGGCCGCGACGGCCCTGCCCGCCCGCGCCCTGCTGTCCCGCCCGGCCCGCTAGCACCGTTCCCGCCGCGCCCCCGGGACGCGGCGGGAACACCCCGCCGGAACGTGCAGGCGGGGCGGATGCCCCCTGAGCATCCGCCCCGCCTTCTCCCCGACGGGAGGACCGGAGAACTACTGAACGGTCGTGGCGATGAGCACGCTGCCGGTCCCGGCGACCGTGCCGCGCGCGTCCAGGAGCTGGACCTCACCGAACAGCTGCCGGCCCGCGGGCGCCGTCGAGGCGGCGAGGACCGACGCCGAGACCTGGCCCTTGGCGCCGTGCGGCAGGTCAAGGACGGTGTTCTCGTCCACCGTCACCGAACCGAGCCCGGACGAGTAGTACACGTCCTTGTACGCGTACGTCGTGGACCCCGCCGGCACCGCGTAGGCGTCCACCTCGATGGTGTACGTGCCGGCTGCCGGGTTCGCCAGGCGCACCGACTCCTCGGAGCCGCCGCCCGCGGACCGGCCGACGAGCACGCCGTCCCGGTACACGTACAGGTCGAGGTCGGCCGCCGTGTCGGCCGGGGAGCCGATGGACACGTCGAGCCGCGAGACGCCCGCACCGATGGTGACCTGCGTGGTCTGCGTCTCACCCTGGGCGATGGTCGGCTTCGCGGTCACCGCGGAGCCCAGCGGCCCGCCCTTGAGCTTGCCCTGCAGCCCCGCGAACGCGTTGGAGACCTCCCAGGCCACCGGCGTCGCGGTGCCGACCTTGGCCTCCTCGACCGTCTGCACCGCCGGGTCGAAGGCCGCCCCGAGCACGGTCACCGACAGGCGGTACGGGTTGTCGAGCTGCGGCGAGGTGCGGCGCGCCTCCACCTCGATCTCCCAGACCCCGGCCATCGGGGCGGAGTAGGACCGCACGTCCGGCCGGCAGGTGTTGGCCGGGTTGTTGTAGTTCGGGTAGCAGTCGATGGTCTGCGTCGAGTCCATCGGCACGCCGTACGGGTGCAGGGTGATGAACCGCGTCTGGCTGCCCGCCGCGAGCCCGTCCATGGCGACCTCCAGCGAGGTCGCGCCGGCCGGGACGGTCACGAAGTACGAGCGGGTGACGTCCCGCTGGATCGTTCCGGACCGGGTCAGGGTGTAGCCGGGGGCGGACACCGGGGTGGAGACGATCACCGTGGCCGGGATCTGCGCGTCGACGCCGCCGGTCAGCGGGTCGTCGACGTTCAGCAGCGCGCTGTGCACGCCGGCCGCGTGCGGCTTGGCGGTGATCCGCACGGTGACCGGCACGCCGAGCGGCAGCCGCACGCGCTGGCCGCCCTCGACCGAGAACGTCCCGTCGTTGTGCGCCCAGCCGAGCTTCTGCCACTCCGCGGCGGCCGGGCCCGAGGTGCGGGTCACGGTCACGCTGTAGGTGCGCTGGCCGCCGACGGCCAGACCGCCCTCGCGGTCGTACACGCCGGTGCCGTAGCCGGGGGTCTGCAGGAAGCCGGAGAGCACCGTGTTCACGGGTGCCTTGACGGTGTACGTGTCGGTGGTGCCGCCCTGCCGCAGCAGCTCCCAGGCCGGGCCGACGGCCACCAGTCCGGCGCCCTGGTCGATCGTCTGGAAGCCGGGGATGGCGCGCGCGGTGCTGATCAGCGCGGTGCGCAACTGGGCCGGGGTGACGGTCAGATGGCGGCCCTTGGCGGCCGACAGCAGCAGCGCGGCGGCGCCGGTGGCCTGCGGGGAGGCCATCGACGTGCCCTGGAGCATCGCGTAGCCGGGCGGCAGGCCGTAGCCGGCCTCCTTCACCGGGCCGCCGGCCTCCCAGGTGGGGATGGCGTTGATGGAGGCGCCGGGCGCGGTGAGCACCGGGGCGAGCCCGCCGTCCTCGCGCGGGCCGCGGGAGGAGAACGGCAGCAGCGAGTACGGCACGGTCATCTGCGAGCCGTAGTTCGCCGCCCAGGTCTCCTTGGAGATGGACGCGCCGATGCTGAGCACGTGGTCGGCCAGGCCGGGGTCGCCGATGGTGTTGACGCCGGGGCCGTCGTTGCCCGCGGAGATCACCAGCTGGACGCCGTAGGTGTCGATCAGCCGCTTGTAGAGCTGATCGCGGGCGCTGGCACCGTCGTTGAGGGCGCCCAGGCCGCCGATGGACATGTTGACGACGTCCACGTGGTGGTTGACCACCAGGTCGGTCATGCCCTCGGTCAGCGCGATGTTGGTGCAGCCGCCGGACCAGGTGCAGGCCCGCGAGGAGACGATCTTCGCGCCGGGCGCGGCGCCGTTCATCTTCCCGCCGAACAGCCCGTTGGCGCTGGTGATGCCGGCCACGTGCGTGCCGTGCTCGGACTCCACCACGCCGATGTTGACGAAGTCCGCGGTCTTGCCGACCCAGGTCCCGCCGTACGGGTCCATCGGGACGTCCTTGCGGATCTCGATGGTGAACGGGATCGACTCCGAGATCGCGGTGGAGGGGTCGTCGGTGCCGAAGTGACCGATCTGGAAGCCGTCCTTGTACGGCTTCATCGCGGTCTCGTCGGTGAAGTCGCCGTCGTTGTCCAGGTCGACGCGGACGGTGCCGGCGGCCGGGTCGTACAGCACGCCCCACACGTCGGTGGTGTCACCGTCGCGGTTCAGGTCGCCCTGCATGTCGCCGCCCTTGGTGGCGGCCTCGGCGAAGGTGCTGAACCGGTAGTCGCCGGGCGGCGCGGTCCAGGTGCGGCCGGAGGCGGTGAACGTCGGGCCGGACACCGCGGTGACCATGGGCCGCCAGGTGGCGTCGCCGTCCAGGATCGGGTCGGTCGCGGTGACCCAGTCGACGATCTTGCGCTCGCCGGTGGTGGTCTTCTGAAGCGCCGGGTGGCCGACGTCGACGCCGGAGTCCAGGATGCCGATGGTCACGCCCCGGCCGTCGCTGGTCGGGTGGTCCTTGACGAAGTCCACGGCGCCGGTCTCGAAGGCCGGCTGGTACGGGTTCTTCGCCGGGGTGCGCGCGTCCGGTCCCGGGTAGGTCTTGCCCTGCCCGGAGCCGTGCCCGGCCGCCGCCGCGGTGGTGTCCGCCGCGGGCGTCGGGTCGTCGAGCTTGATCTCCTGCTTGAGGTCGATCGCCAGCACCTGCGGCAGCTTCTGCGCCGCGTCGAGCGTCGCGTCGGCCTTGCCGGTCGGCACGGTGGCCCGGACGTAGCCGAGGGCGTCGTACGTCATCCCGACGCTGGCGCCCTGCGCGTGCAGCTTCGCGGTGACCTGCGCGGTCTGGCCGGGCGTGGTGGCGACCATGAACGTGACGTTCTTGTCGCCGTCGGCCTTGGCCTTCTCCAGCAGCTGGGCGTCGGCCGAACCGAGCTTGTCGGCCGCGTCCTTGCCGGGCGCGTCCTGGGCGGGTGTGCCGCCGGCCGGCGTGCCGGCCGCGGTCCCGGAAGTGGCGGCCTGCGGCGCCGGAGCGGCCACCGCGAGCGAGGGCCCGGCGGCCGACAGCGCGGCTACCAGGCCCGCGGCGAGCGCGATGCGGGCCGCACGTCTCTTCCCGGGTATGTGATCGAGTGGCATGGGCATCCCTGTTCGGACGGTCGCGGACTGTTCGAAGTGCGGAGTCGTACGACCGCTCACCTTGATGGAATGGGGTGCCCTTTGGGGAGTGTTGACCTCTACTTGGTGTGGCGTTGACGGGTTTCCGCCACCGCCATCGGGGACGAAGGGGGAGGAGGCCGGGCAAAGGCCCGTCCGGTGCAGTGGTGATGATCCGGGCGAAACGTCTCAGCGGGGGATGACGACCACATACGCCGCAGGTGTCCGGTCCGTGGACGCCATCAGTGCCGTCCGCACGACGGCGGCCTGCTGCTCCGGGCGGGCGGCGAGCCGCGCCGGGGTCAGGGGCACCAGGGTGATGCCGAGCGCCTCCAGCCGGTCCCGCTGCCGCGCGTGCCGGGCCCACGAACTCTCGTCGTGGCCCGCCGAGGCGGCCCGCGCGTCGACCACCGCGGCCACCGCCTGGTCGGGCCAGTAGGCGTCCACCCCGCCCAGCGGCGGGCCGCCGGGCAGCACCAGTTCCACGTTCCACATCGGGTCGGGCAGCTGGTGGTCGCGCACCAGGGCGTACAGCCGCTCCTCGCCCATCGTGCGGTCGGCGGCCTCCAGCGCCGGCAGTGCCGCGGCCACGGGCAGCAGGTCGAGCAGCCCGGCCTCCGCCAACTCCCGTACCACCGAGGCCCCGACGCAGTGCCCGGCCAGTACCGCCTCGCCGAGTGCGCGGCGGATGGTGTCGGCCGCGCCGGTGTCCCCGGACACGGCGGCGTCGGCGAGCGCAGCGACGGCGTCGGCCAGGGCGCGCGGCACCGGCGCGCACGGCAACCCGCACACGTCCTGGGCGCGCGGCAGTTCGTCGGCGCGGTGCAGCGTGACGCCATCGGCGTCCCGCAGCCTGCGGTGGTGGGGGACCAGCACGTCGATCCGGCGCAGCCCCGGCAGCGGCGGCACCGCCGAGAAGCCGTGCAGGGCCAGCGCGGCCAGGCCCGTCACCATCGCCTCCCGGCCGCCGCCGACCGGCCCGTGCCCGCCGGGATCGCGCCCGGCGTACAGCAGTGCGGCCTGCACGCGCTCGCGGCTGGTGGGCGGGCCGGGGTGCAACAGGTAGACCTGCGGCAGCAGTTGCTGCCACGGACCGCCCGGGCGGCAGCGCTCGGCGATCGCCGCGGCGGACAGGCCGTGGTCGCGCAACTGGCCCGCGCCGAGCACCCCCTGCTCGCCGGACGGCAGCGCGGCGGAGGCGGCGGAGGCGGCCGGGTGGGCGGAGGAGGCCGGGGCGGGGGAGGCGGCGGGAATCCCGTGGGTGCGGTGGTTCGCGTTCATGGCCTGAGGGTTGCCCAGGGACGAACCCGCCGATAACCGCTGTTACACGCCCGTCGACAAAGCGGGACAACGCCGGGCTAAAGCCCACGTGTTCGGATGCCGATGGGCGTACTTCACCCATCAGGGTGAAAGGGCGGCCCCGACCAGCCGGGACCGCCCTTCCACCGCGCCTCGAACCGCCCCCGGGACGCCCGGGGACGGGTTCAGGTCAGCGTCGTTCGTCACATTCCTGTGCGCGCAGGGCGCGCGCCAGGTCGTCGCGCGCCTCCAGCACCAGCCGGCGCAGCGCCGGGGCGGCCGCCGCGTGCTCGGCGAGCCAGGCGTCGGTGGCCGCCAGGGTCTCCTGCCGGTCCTGCAGCGCCGGGAACAGCCCGCGGACCACGGCCATCCCGATCTCGATCGACCGCTCCGCCCACAGGCCCTCGATCGCCGCGAAGTACGGCTGCGCGTAGGGCGCGGTCAGCTCCCGCTGGCCGGGCTGCGCGAAGCCGGCGATGGTCGCCTCCACCAGGGCGTTGGAGAGCTTGTCGGACTCCACCACGTCCGCCCAGGCCGCGGCCTTCACCGCCTCCGACGGGCGGGCGGCCAGGCAGCGCACCTCGTGCCGGTGGCCGGACGCGGTGTCGTCCCGGGCACGCTCCGCCGCGATCACGCCCTCGTCGGCGAGGCCCTCGGCGGTCAGCGTCGCCAGGAACGTCCAGCGGAGCTCCTGGTCGACGTCCAGCCCGTCGATCCTCGCCGAGCCGGCCAACAGGCCCTGGAGCAGCTGCAGATCGGCCGGCGAGGCGGCCACCGCCGCGAAGAACCGGGCCCACGCCAGCTGGTGGCCGCTGCCCGGCTCCGCCTGCCGCAGCTCCCGCAGCGCGCCCTCGGCCAGCTCGCGGGCGGCCTCCTCGCGGGCCTGCGGCGCCACGAAGTGCGTCAGCGCCGTGCGCGCCTGCTGGTGCAGCGACTGCAGCACCCCGATGTCGCTCTCGCGCCCCGCGAACCGCAGCACCAGCGCGAGGTAGTCGCGGGCCGGCATCAGCGCGTCCCGGGTCAGGTTCCACACCGCGGCCCAGGACAGCGCCCGCGCCAGCGGGTCGGACAGGTCGCCCAGGTGCTCGCGCAGGGTGTCCAGGGACGCCTCGTCGAACCGGATCTTGCAGTACGTCAGGTCGTCGTCGTTGACCAGCACCAGGTCGGGCCGCGGCTGCCCGGCCAGTTCGGCGACGGCCGTCGCCGGGCCGGACACGTCCAGTTCGGCGCGCGCGTAGCGCTCCAGCGCGCCGTCCGGCTCCCGGCGGTACAGGCCCACCGCGACCCGGTGCGGCCGCAGTTCGGGCTGCGCGTCCGCGGCGGTCTGCAGCACCGTCAGCTCGGTGACGCGGTCCTGGTCGTCGTACACCACCTGCGGCGTCAGGGAGTTGACGCCCGCGGTCTGCAGCCAGGACCGCGACCACGCCGCCATGTCCCGCCCGGAGGTCTCCACCAGCACCGAGAGCAGGTCGTCGAGCGTGGTGTTGCCGTAGGCGTGCCGCTTGAAGTAGCGCCGTGCCGCCTCCAGGAACGCCTCCTGCCCCACGTATGCGACCAGTTGCTTGAGCACGGCGGCGCCCTTGGAGTAGGTGATGCCGTCGAAGTTGAGCTTGGCGTCCTCCAGGTCCCGGATGTCGGCCACCACCGGGTGGGTGGACGGCAGCTGGTCGGCCCGGTAGGCCCACGACTTGCGGCGGTTGGCGAAGGTGATCCAGCCCTCGGTGTAGCGGGTCGCCCCCACCTGGGAGAACGCGCCCATGAAGTCGGCGAACGACTCCTTGAGCCACAGGTCGTCCCACCAGCGCATCGTCACCAGGTCGCCGAACCACATGTGCGACATCTCGTGCAGCACCACGTTGGCCCGGTGCTCGTACGACGCCCGGGTCACCTTCCCGCGGAAGATGAACTCCTCGCGGAAGGTCACGCACCCCGGGTTCTCCATCGCGCCCAGGTTGTACTCCGGCACGAACGCCTGGTCGTACTTGCCGAACGGGTACGGGTAGTCGAAGTGGTCGTGGAAGAAGTCCAGGCCCTGCTTCGTGACCTCGAAGATCTCGTCCGCGTCGAAGTGCCGGGCCAGCGACCGGCGGCACAGCGCGCTGAGCGGGATGTCGAGCACGCCCCGGTCCTCGAAGGTGCGCGCGTAGTGGTCGCGCTCCACGTGGTACGGGCCGGCCACCACCGCGGTGATGTACGTGGAGATCGGCTGCGTCGGCTGGAACCGCGAGGTGCTGCCGCCGCCGTCCGCGGGGACCGGCTCGCCGTCCCGCTCGCCGTTGCTGAGCACGGTCCAGCCCTCGGGCGCGGTCACCTGGAAGGTGAACGGCGCCTTCAGGTCGGGCTGCTCGAAGTTGGCGAAGACCCGGCGCGCGTCGGCCGGTTCGTACTGCGTGTAGAGGTAGACCTCGCCGTCCTCCGGGTCCTCGAACCGGTGCAGGCCCTCGCCGGTCCTGCTGTACGCGCAAGCGGCGTCGACGACCAGGGTGTTGCGCTCGCCCAGGTCGTCCAGCGCGATGCGGGTGCCGTCGAAGACCGCGGCGGGGTCGAGGTCGCGGCCGTTGAGCCGCACGGAGGTGACGGAGGGCGCCAGCAGGTCCGCGAAGGACGAGGCGCCCGGGGACGAGCAGCGGAAGTCGATCACCGTCGTCGACCGGAACGTGCGCGGGCCGGACGGATCGGCCGGTCCCACGGCGGACCGGACGTCCAGCGCCACGTCGTAGCGTTCGACGGACAGGATCGCGGCCCGGTCGCGGGCCTCCTCGCGGCTCAGGTTCTCGCCGGGCACGGGCGGACTCCTTTGTCTCCCTGGGTGGACGTGCTGGATCGCAGCTCTGGGCATCCTCCCATGTGCCTACCTCGGGGGCAGCGGGGAATGCCTCCGCAGCGGTCCTGGTTGTCCGTCGCAGGGAACCAGCATCCGCATGAGGAGAATCGCCGTGACCACCACCGAAGCCCGGAAGACGCCCGCCGACTTCTGGTTCGACCCGCTCTGCCCCTGGGCCTGGATGACCTCGCGCTGGATGCTCGAGGTCGAGAAGGTCCGGCCGGTCGAGGTCCGCTGGCACGTGATGAGCCTCGCGGTGCTCAACGAGGACAAGCTGGACACCCTCCCCGAGCAGTACGCCACCTTCCTCAAGGAGGCATGGGGCCCGGTCCGCGTGGTCATCGCCGCCCAGGAGCAGCACGGGGACGCGGTGCTCGGCCCGCTCTACACCGCCCTCGGCACCCGCTTCCACAACCAGGGCCTGCCCAAGACCCGCGAGACGCTGATCGCCGCGCTGGAGGAGGTCGGCCTGCCCGCGGAGCTGGCCGACTACGCCGACCGCGACACCTACGACCAGGAGCTGCGCGCCTCCCACAAGGAGGGCATCGACAAGGTCGGCCAGGACGTCGGCACCCCGGTCATCGCGGTGCCCGGCGCGGACGGCGAGCAGATCGCCTTCTTCGGCCCGGTCGTCACCCCGGCGCCGCGCGGCGAGGAGGCCGCGAAGCTGTGGGACGGCACGCTGATGGTCGCCTCCATCCCCGGCTTCTACGAGATCAAGCGGACCCGCACCCAGGGCCCGATCTTCGACTGACCGATCCCGATCCCACCGATCCGACCGATCCCAGCGATCCCACCCATCCGACCCGGAGAGAGCCTGCCGCCATGCCCCACCTCGGCCTGACGGCCCTCGTCGTCCGCGACTACGACGAGGCCATCGCCTACTACACCCGCGCCTTGGGCTTCGAGCTGCGCGAGGACACCCCGCGGGGGGACGGCAGCCGGTGGGTGGTCGTGGCCCCGCCCGGCTCCCGCGAGACCGGCCTGCTGCTGGCCCGCGCGAGCACCCCCGCGCAGGCCGACCGGATCGGCGACCAGACCGGCGGCCGCGTCGGCCTGTTCCTGAACACCGACGACTTCGACCGCGACTACAAGCGGATGGTCGCCGAGGGCGTGGTGTTCGAGGAGGAGCCGCGCTACGAGCCGTACGGCGCGGTGGTGGTCTTCCAGGATCTCTACGGCAACCGCTGGGACCTCCTCCAGCCGGCCTGACCGCCGGGCTTGACCGCTGGCTCTGACTGCCGGCCCTGGTTGGCGGGATCCGACAGTGCATCGTGCGTGACGGGTGGCCGGTCCGGGCTCGGGCCGGCCACCCGGCACGCCGGGCCCGGACGTGACATGGCTCACTCCACCTGCTGAAACTCCCTCAACGGCGGAGCGCCGCCGCGAGCTTGACGGTGCACGGAAGTCTCCAAGCCGCTCCCTGCGGCTTTGTGGGAGCCTCACGATGATCGGCTCCGGGGTGCTCGGCTAGCGTCACGGTGACCGACCGTCCCCGACCTCCCGCGGAGTCCCGATGAGCACCGCAGCACCCGTCGCACGTCCCGTCCTGGCCGACCTGGTCCCCGCCTCCTCCGCCGCCGGAGCCCGGGTGCGGGACGCCGCGCTGGTCCTCGGCGGCGCCGTCCTCACCGGACTGGCCGCGCAGCTGTCCGTGCCCGTGCCGGGGTCGCCGGTGCCGGTCACCGGGCAGACGTTCGCGGCGCTGCTGGTCGGCACCGCGCTGGGCGCGCGGCGCGGCGTCGCCTCGCTGGGCCTGTACGCGGCGGCCGGCGTCGCGGGCGTGCCGTGGTTCGCCGAGGGCTCCTCCGGCTGGTCCATGCCGAGCTTCGGCTACATCCTCGGGATGCTGCTGGCATCGGCGCTCGTCGGCTCGCTGGCCCGGCGCGGCGGCGACCGCACGGCGCTGCGCACCGCCGGCGTGATGGTGCTGGGCTCCGCCGTCATCTACGCGGTCGGCGTGCCCTACCTCGCCTGGTCCGCGCACCTGTCCGCCACCCAGGCGGTCGACCTGGGCCTGCGCCCCTACCTGCTCGGTGACGCGCTCAAGGCCGCGCTCGCGATGGCCACGCTGCCCACCGCGTGGCGCCTGGTCCGCCACTCCTGACCGATCGGGGGAGGGCCCGGGGTGCGGCGGTCGGCGGGAGGGGACCGGGCCCGGCCCTGGCGGTCGGCGGGGAGCGTCCGGCACCGGTGTCCCCACTGCTGCCGCGCCGGAGGCGTCCGCGTCCTGACCCCGAGCCGTCCGCGGCCCCCGCCGTCCGCGGGCACGCCCCGGAGGGGCGGGGGGTGGACCCGGATGGGAGACTGACCGCATGCGCGTGTACCTCGGCTCCGAT
>WRCZ01000062.1 GCA_009783685.1 Actinomycetes bacterium | reverse complement strand
GCGCGCGACGTGAACGGGGTCGTCGAGCTGGCGGAGCGTCACCTGGCGACGAGCAGCGACAGGATCGCGGCGCGCCTGCGCCGGGCGGCCGCCGCCGAGTAGCCTCCCCCGCGGCCGCCGCCCGACCCGACCGGCAACCGCCGGTTGGTATACCGAAAATCGCAGCCGGTCCGCGGGATCGCACGACCCCGCGGACCGGCCGGCCGCCGGCCACCGCGGCCGGGACAGGTCGGGCTCCGGTCAGGCGCCGGTCAGGCGCCGACGTACTCCACGCCGCCGGCCACGTCGGCCCGGATCTCGGTGCCGACCCGCCGGGCCAGCAGGTCCTCCAGCCGCTCCAGCGGACCGATGAGGGCGCGGCCGCCGGCCTCGGCGACCCGCACGGCCGCGTCCACCTTCGGCTGCATCGAGCCCTCGGCGAAGGCGAGGCGGGCCAGGCCCTCGGGGGACGCGGTGAGGATGTCGCGCTGCTCGGGCGTGCCCCAGTTCTCGCTGACGAAGTCGCCGTCGATAAGCATGATCAGCATGTCCGCGCCGAGGTCGGCGGCGAGCGCCGCGCTAGCCAGGACCTTGTCGACGACGGCCTGCATGCCGATCTGGCGGCCCTTGGAGTCGGTGCGCACCGGGACCCCGCCGCCGCCCACGCACACCACCAGCGTGCCGCCGTCCAGCAGGCGGCTGACCAGCGGCGCCTGCATGATGCGCAGCGGGTTCGGGGACGGGACCACGCGCCGGAACGCCCCGCCGTCGCGGGCTATCGTCCACCGGTACTCGGCGGCGGCCTCGGCCGCGTCCTGGGCCGAGTACTGCGGGCCGATCAGCTTGGTCGGGCGCTCGAAGGCGGGGTCGGACTCGTCGACCTCGGTGGTGGTGACCACCGCCGCCACCTCGCGCTCGCCCACCAGCGCGTTGGACAGCTCCTGCTGGATGACGTACCCGATCATGCCCTGCGTCTCGGCGCCGAGGATGTCCAGCGGGTAGGCGGCCACGTCCTGGTAGGCGAGGTTCTGCAGCGCCAGCAGGCCGACCTGCGGGCCGTTTCCGTGGGTGATGACGACCTCGTGCTCGCGGGCCAGCCCGGCCAGCGCCTGGCAGGCACCGCGCACGTTGGCGCGCAGGTGCTCGGCCGTCATCGGCTCCCCGCGCCGGGCCAGTGCGTTCCCTCCGAGGGCGACGACGATGCGCATGTGATGTCCCTTGCCTTACCTGTGGTGGCGTATCGGAGGCCAAATGGTATACCAATAAGTGTCGCGAGTCCGTCCAGGACTCGTCCAGAGAGCCGGGCCGCGGCCGAGCGCCCGTCCGGCAGCCGGGGAAGGAGGTACGGCCATGAGCCGCTGCGCACCCGTCGCGCTGCGCGTCGCGTCGGGCGACGACCGCCTCCTGCGCGCCCTGGACGCCAGCACCGGCCGGGGCCGGGTGCACTCCGTCTTCACCCGCGTCGTCAACGTCCTCGCCCCCGGCGGCACCCTGATCGCGCTGGCCGCGCGCGACGCCGGGCACGCGCCCCGCACCCTGACCGCCGACGTCACGGACTGGGCGGGACGCGGGCTGCGCTCCGGCCAGGCGGCGGTGTTCGCGCCCGGCAGCATCACCCTCGCCGTCCCCGGCCGGCCGGTGCGGCTGGCCACCGCCGGCGCGCAGCGCTGGTCGGCCACCGCACCGCCGGTCGCCGGCCTCGCCCCCGGCGCCTGCGCCGCGGCCGCGGACCTCCTGGACCGGCTGAACCGGGACCACGGCGTGCCCGGCGGGATGCTCGGCGCCGCGCCGCAGGCCGGGCCGATGGACGCCGCGATCGTGCGCGCCCTGCACCACGGCCGCGCGCTGCTCCTCGACGCGCTCCGCACCGGCGACACCGCCCTGATGCGGCAGGGCGTCCTCGCCCTGCTGGGCCTCGGGCCCGGACTCACCCCGGCGGGCGACGACTTCCTGACCGGACTGACGCTGGTCGCCGCGCTGCCCGGCAGCGCGCA
Organism: Actinomycetes bacterium; assembly: GCA_009783685.1. Classification (GTDB taxonomy): domain Bacteria; phylum Actinomycetota; class Actinomycetes; order Streptomycetales; family Streptomycetaceae; genus Actinacidiphila. Next base: position 14,011 of record WRCZ01000062.1, on the reverse strand, counting down.
GGCCGCCCTGGTCCCGGTCCTGCGCGAGGTGCTGTCCGCCCACCCGGAACGCACCACGGACCTGTCCCTGGCGACGCTGCGGGAAGCGGCCGACGCCCGGGCACGGGCCGAACTCCTCGACGTCCTGGGGCTGGTGGCGCACGCCGCGGCACCCCGGGAGCTGCACACCGCCGTCCGCGCGGTCCTGGCCATCGGCCACACCTCGGGCAGCGACATCCTGTCCGGCCTGGCGGCCGGACTCCGCCTGGAAGAAGAACTGCGAGGTCCGCTGTGAGCACCACAGCAGTGGTACGGAAGAACACGTACTTCGACTCCGTGTCCCTGATGTCCGTCTCGACCAGGGCCAACGGCCTGGACGGGGTGGAACAGGCGTTCACCGCCATGGGCACCGAGATGAACAAGAGCGTCCTGGAGAACCTGGGCCTGCTCACCGAGGAGTTGCGGGACGCCGGCAACGGCGACCTGATGATCGTCCTCGTCACCGCCGACGGCACGGACACCGACGGCCTGCTGGCGCAGGTCGAGGAGCTGCTGCACCGCAAGGCGCCGGCCTCCGCCGAGGCGGGTGCGGTCACCTACCGGACGATCACCGCCGCGGCCGAGGGCGTCGAGGGAGCCAACCTCGCGGTCATCGCCGTCAACGGCGCCTACGCGGCCCGCGAGGCCCGCAAGGCGCTCACGGGCGGCCTGCACGTGATGCTGTTCAGCGACAACGTTCCCGTCGAGGACGAGGTGGCCCTCAAGCAACTCGCCCACGAAAAGGGCCTGTTCATGATGGGCCCGGACTGCGGCACGGCCATCGTCAACAACGTCGCCCTGTGCTTCGGGAACAAGGTCCGCCCCGGCACCGTCGGGATCGTCGCCGCCTCCGGCACCGGCTCCCAGGAGGTCAGCGTCCGCGTCCACGCCCTCGGCGGCGGCGTCTCGCAGCTGATCGGCACCGGCGGCCGCGACCTGAGCGAGGCGGTCGGCGGCATCATGATGATCGACGGCATCCGCGCGCTCGCCGCCGACGCCGCCACCGACGTGATCGTCCTGGTCTCCAAGCCGCCCGCCCCGTCGGTGGAGGCCAGGGTCCTCGCCGAGGTCGCCGCCGCCGGCAAGCCCGTCGTCGTCTACTTCATCGGCGGCTCGCAGGAAGCGGTCACCGCCGCCGGCGGCCACTTCGCCGCGAGCAGCCTGGACGCCGCCCGCCAGGCCGTGCGGCTGGCCGGCATCGAGCAGCCGGCGACCGAGGAGTTCGACGCGGCGGCCGCGGCCGCCGCCGTGGCCGCCCGCCTCTCTCCCGGCCAGACCTCCGTACGCGGCCTGTTCTGCGGCGGGACCCTCTGCGACGAGACGATGTACGCCGTCCGCGACGCCGGGACCGAGGTCTGGAGCAACATCCACAAGGACCCCGCGCACCGCCTCACCGCCGCCGCCCCCAGCACCGGCCACACCTTCCTCGACTTCGGCGACGACGACTTCACCAACGGCCGCCCGCACCCGATGATCGACCCCGCCCTGCGGCTGGAACGCCTCGTTCAGGAGGCCGGGGACCCCGAGGTCGCCGCCATCGTCATGGACTTCGTGCTCGGCTTCGGCGCCCACGAGGACCCCGTCGGCGTCACGCTCCCCGCCATCGGCGAAGCCCGGCGGATCGCCGAGGAGGCCGGCCGCCACCTGGAGATCATCGGCTACGTCCTCGGCACCGACCTCGACACGCCCTCGCTGGCCGCCCAGACCGGCGCCCTGCGCGCCGCCGGCGTCACCGTCACCCGCAGCAGCACCGAGACGGGCGCCTTCGCCCGCGAGATCGCACGAAAGGCCCAGCAGGCATGAGCACGCCCCAGACCCCCTCCGCCGCCGCGCTGTTCGCCGCCGACCTCAGCGTCGTCAACGTCGGTCTCGCCATGTTCGACCGGGACATCGCCGCCCAGGGCGCCGCCGTCACCACCCTGGACTGGACCCCGCCCGGCGGCGGCAGCCCCGACGCCGTCCGCGCCCTGGACGCCCTCGACGCGCCGGACACCGCCGCCCGGATCGACGCCGCCAACGCCGAGGCCGTCGAGCGGATCACCGCCGCCCGGCCCATGCTGGTCGGCTACGGCCGCGCCCTCGATGTCGTCCCCGGCATGACGCCGACCACCATCCTCCACTCCGGGCCGCCCATCACCTGGGACCGGATGGCGGGCGCCATGAAGGGCGCCGTCACCGGCGCCCTCGTCTTCGAGGGCCTGGCCGGGGACCTCGAACAGGCCGCGGAACTCGCCGCCTCCGGCGCGATCACCTTCGCGCCCTGCCACGAGCACGACTGCGTCGGCTCGATGGCCGGCGTCACCTCCGCCTCGATGTACATGCACATCGTCCGGAACGAGACCCACGGCAACACCGCCTACACCAACCTGTCCGAGCAGATGGCCAAGATCCTGCGGATGGGCGCCAACGACCGGAGCGTCATCGACCGGCTGAACTGGATGCGCGACGTCCTGGGCCCGATGCTCAAGGAGGCGCTGGAGATCGGCGGCCCCGTCGACCTGCGCCTGATGCTCTCGCAGGCCGTCCACATGGGCGACGAGTGCCACAACCGCAACAACGCCGGCACCCTCCTGCTCGCCCAGGCACTCAGCCCCTCCCTGCTCCAGACGTCCTTCACCACCGCCCAGAAGAAGGACGTCTTCGACTTCATCGCCAGCTCCGACTACTTCTCCGGGCCCACCTGGATGGCGATGGCGAAGGCGGCACTCGACGCCGCGCACGGCATCGAGAACTCCACCATCGTCACCACCATGGCGCGCAACGGCGTGGACTTCGGCATCCGCGTCAGCGGGCTGCCCGGCCGCTGGTTCACCGGTCCCGCGCAGAAGGTCGTCGGCCCGATGTTCGCCGGCTACAAGCCCGAGGACTCCGGCCTCGACATCGGCGACAGCGCCATCACCGAGACCTACGGCTTCGGCGGCTTCGCGATGTCCGCCGCCCCCGCGATCGTCGCCCTCGTCGGCGGCACCGTGCAGGAAGCCCTCGGCTACACCCGCGACATGGTCGAGATCACCACCGCGCAGAACCCCAACGTCACCATCCCCGCCCTCGACTTCCAGGGCCTGCCCACCGGCATCGACGTCCGCAAGGTCCTCGACACCGGCATCCTGCCCGTCATCAACACGGCCATCGCCCACAAGGAAGCCGGCATCGGCATGATCGGCGCGGGCATCACGCACCCGCCCGTCGAGGCCTTCATCCAGGCGGCCGGCGCGCTCGCCGACGCCCTCACCTGACGCGCGAGCGCCCGACCGAAAGCCCACACCCACATGAACACCCACCAGACGACCGCGGACCAGGACGTCGCCGCGGCCAGGGAACCCGACGCCGAGTACGAGCACAGCCCCGTCCCGGCCGGCAGCCGCAAGTCGCTGTGGACCGTCTCCGCGGTCTGGTTCGGCTTCCCGATGATCCTCACCAACGCGGTGCCCGGCGGCGTGGTCGTCGCGATGCTGGGCTTCTGGCGCGGGCTCGCCGCCATCGCGGCGGCCAACCTCGTCATGCTCCTGTACGTCGGCATCCTCAGCCACCGCGCCGGCTCCACCGGCGAGAGCTTCTCGCTCCAGGCCACCCGCACCTTCGGACGCGTCGGCTACATCGTGGCCTCCGCGTTCCTGGCCACCGTCGTGGTCGGCTGGTTCGCCTTCAACACCGGTGCCACCGGCGCCACGCTCCACCAGGCGTTCGGCTGGCACGAGCGGCTCGTCGCGGTGCTCGCCGGGCTCGGCTTCATAGCCCTGACCTACCTCGGCATCAGGGCACTGTCCTGGCTCGGCGCCGTGGCCGCGCCGCTGTTCCTGGTCGCGGGCGGCATCGCCCTGGTGATCGTCGGGCGCCACCAGGGACTCGGCGCCGTCACCTCGTACCACGGGGTCGGCGGCAACGCGACCCTCACCTTCGGCGCGGCCGTGTCCATGATGATGGCCACCTTCGCCGACTCCGGCACCATGACCGCCGACTTCACCCGCTGGTCCAAGAACGGCCGCCAGGCCGTCCTCGCCACCATCAGCGCCTTCCCGGTGGCCAGCGTCGTCGCCCAGGTCACCGGCGGACTCGTCGTCGCGGCCGGCGCGGTCGCCGCGCCCGCCACCGCCGGCGGCGACTTCCTGCCCATCCTCACCGGGCAGCACACCGGCGTGCTCAACGTCCTGGCCGCCGTGTTCGTCTTCGTCAACCTCGGCTCCGTGTGCAGCCACTGCCTCTACAACGGCGCGCTCGGCTGGTCCCACCTGACCGGGCGCAGCATGCGGACCATGACCGTCGCCCTCGGCCTGCTCGGCACCGTCGCGGCCCTCGCCGGCGTGTGGAACCACTTCCTGGACTGGCTGGTCATCCTCAGCGTCTTCGTGCCCCCGCTCGGCGGCGTGCTCATCGCCGACCAGTTCGCCGCCCGCGGCGGCCGCGGCGCGATGGACAGCCGCCGCACCACCGCCGTCCGCCCCACCGCCTTCGGCGCCTGGGCGATCGGCGCGGGAGCCGCGGCGATCGCCCACTGGTACGCGCCCCAGCTGTCCGACGCGGTCACCGGCCTGGTCGTCGCGTTCGCCGCCTACGCGATCCTCGAACGGGCCGTGCCCGCGTCGATCGCCGTCGGCACGGGCACGGCGGGCGGCCCCGCCGCGGGCTGAGCCGGTACCGGCAGAAGCGGCCCCGGCCGGTCAACGCGACGTGCGGCACGTCGCGTTGACCGGCCGGGGCCCGTTTGTGACAGAGCTATGGCAATAGCCGTGACCCGCGTCACAGTGCACGGGGAGCCGGAATGATCGACTGGCCGCATGCGCCGGAACCTGCTCGCCCTGACCACCGCCACGGCCGCGTTCGGCACCCTGCTGCTCGCGGCATGCGGAACCCAGCAGGCCGCCACCCGGCCGCTCGGCACCCCGCCGGCCGACTCCGGCTCGCCCTCCTGCACCACATCCGACGGTCCGACGACCCCGTCCCAACTCCCCTCCCCCGGCGCGGAGACGGAGGAGACGGACGGGGTCCGGCTCGTCGGCGCCCCCGGCTGCCAGGAGTTCGAGGTCACCAACACCACCGGCAGTACGGCCACGTTCACGATCACCTACCAGCTGATGTCTAACTCCGGGGCCGCCCTGAGCAGTTCACGGCAGACCGTGGACTCCCTGCGGCCGGGCGTCACCGTCCGCAGGGCGGTCGAAGCCGGCGGGGCGCCCGCGGGCACGAGCAGCACGACGCACGTACAGATCATCCACGTCAGGAGCGTGCCCACCGCGGAGGCGCCGGCCTCGTCCGGCCCCTGCCCGCGGTCCGGCGTCCACCTGTACGCCGACGACGGCGACGCCGCCATGGGCCTGCGCGTCGTCGGACTGCATCTGCGCAACTGCGGAACCCGCCCCTACACCCTCGACGGCTACCCGCAGGTGCGGCTGTTCGACGCCGGGCACCGGGCGATCGGCACGGTGCGGATCCTGCACGGCGGCGACGCCGTGGCCGCCGGCACCGGAGCGGACGGCGCGCCGAAGCCGCTGGTGCTGAAGCCCGGCGAAGGCGCCCAGGCCGGGCTGGTCTGGCGGAACACCACCGGCCAGGGCAGCGACCCCGTGAACGCGCCGTACGTGCGGGTGGTGGCGAAGCCCGGCGCGGCGCCCGTGGTGGTCACGCCCGAACTGGACCTGGGCACCACGGGCAGGCTCGCCGTCGGCCCCTGGAAGGCCGACGGCACCTCGTAGGCGGCCGCGCGTCCCGGCGGTCGGGGCGGCGCGGCCCCGACGCGGACCGGGGGCCCGCGCACCGGTCGTTCCCCGTGGCCGTCCGGGCCCGCCATGTCCGGCAGGTGGGCGGCGATTGACCGGGGCGGAGGCGCCTGTTCCAATGGCGGGATGCGTTCCGAGACGACGTTCCTGGTGATCAGGGCCCACATCGACTTCGGTCGGGTGTGGTCCGCCGCGTGTCGCTGACCGCGCGCCCCCGTCACCGCGATCCGTCCGCAACGTCCCGGAGCCCGTCATGCCCGACCCCACCCCTGGTGCGCCCGCCCGCGTCGACCCGCGCGGACCGCGCTTCGCCGCCGTGCTCACCACGCTTGTCCTGCTCGTCGTCCTGATCACCGGCAGCGGCGTGCTGCTCGCGGCGCAGGCCGTCGTCTTCGCCCTCGGCGCGGCGCTCGGACTGCGCTGGTCCCCCTACGGCTGGCTCTACCGGCGGCTGGTACGTCCGCGCCTGGGACCGCCGCGGGAACTCGAGGACGAGCGGCCGCCGCGGTTCGCGCAGACGGTCGGCCTGGTGTTCGCGGTCGTCGGGGCGACCGGCTATCTGGCGGGAGCCGCCTGGCTGGGCATCGCCGCGACGGCCGCGGCGCTCGCGGCGGCGTTCCTCAACGCGGCCTTCGACTACTGCCTGGGCTGCGAGGTCTACCTGCTCGCGGTCCGCGGCCGCGCCCGGCTGGGCCACGGGTGAGGCGGCCGTGAGCGATCCGACCGGATTGATCGTGGCCGCCGTCGTCCTGGTGCTCGCGACCGCCTTCGGGCTGGTGCGCGCCCGGCGCGACGGCAGGCTCCGCCGCGGCGGCCGGGGCGACGCCCTGCGGCTGTCCTCCGGCGACCTGGGCGAGGCCCTCGGCGAGCGGGCGACGCTGGTGCAGTTCTCGACGGCCATGTGCGCGACCTGCCCCGGCACCCGCCGCCTGCTGGCCGGCGTGGCCGCCGGGGCCCCGGGCGTGCGCCACGTCGAGATCGACGCCGAGACCCGGCTCGACCTGGTCCGCCGCGTCGAGGTGATGCGCACCCCGACCGTCCTCGTGCTGGACCGCGCCGGCCGCCTGGTCCGCCGCGCCTCCGGCCCCCCGACCCGCGCCGACATCCTCGCCGCCCTGGACCTCGCGACAGCGGACTGACCGCCGCACCCGCCGGCGGGCATCGGGGCCCCCTGCGGTGGTCGGAACGTGCGTCGGGTCCGTTGGTGCGAGGCGTCGGCCGGTCAGGAGACCGTCGCCGGGGTGTCCCGCAGCGTGACGGTGGCGTGGCTCTCCTGGAAGCTCTGGTCCGAGACGAGGGTGAGCCGGGCCGTGGCCTGGAACTCGGGGAGCGTGGTGGAGCCGCAGGAGACCATCGTGGTCTTGAGCTTGGCGACGGTCAGGGCCAGGCCCTCGTCCAGATCGCCCGCGTAGGGGACGTAGCCGTCCACGCCCTCCTCGAAGAGCAGACCCTGGCCTCCCTGGCCGTAGCGCTGCCAGTTGCGGGCCCGGTTCGACCCCTCGCCCCAGTACTCCTTCACGAAGCCCTCGCGGGTGGGCAGCTTCGCTCCGGCCGCCTGGTCGAAGCGGGCGAAGTAGCGGCCCATCATGACGAAGTCGGCTCCCATCGCCAGCGCGAGGGCGACGTGGTAGTCGTGCACCAGCCCGCCGTCGGAGCAGATCGGCACGTACGCGCCGGTGCGTTCGCGGAAGGCGTCCCGGGCCCCGGCGACGTCCAGCACGGCGCTGGCCTGGCCGCGGCCGATGCCCTTCTGGTCCCGGGTGATGCAGATGGAGCCGCCGCCGACGCCGACCTTGACGAAGTCCGCACCGGCCTCGGCGAGGAAGGTGAACGCCTCGCCGTCGACCACGTTGCCGCCGCCGACCGGGATCTGCGGGTGGTGCTTCTTCACCCAGGCCAGGGCCTGCGCCTGCCAGTCGCTGTAGCCGTCGGACGAGTCGAAGCACAGCACGTCCGCGCCGGCCTCCAGCAGCGCCGGGACCCGCTCCTGGTAGTCGTGGGTGTTGATTCCCGCGCCCACCCGCAACCGCTTGGCGCCGTCGACGAGCTGGTGCGGGAAACGCTTGTTGTCGGCGTAGTCGGACCGGAACACCAGATGCTGGAGGCGGCCCTCGGCGTCCAGCACCGGGAGGCAGTCCAGGCGTTCGTCCCACAGTCGCGCGTTGGCCTCGGACAGCGTGATGTCGGCCCCGGCGTGGGCCAGTTCGGCGACCGGGGTCATCCGCCCGCTGACCGGTCCGTCCAGGTCGTGCCGCTGGGGGTGGAAATCGCGCGAGGTGACCAGGCCGAGCAGGCGGCCGGTGGCCGTGCCGTCGTCGGTGACCGCGGCGGTGCTGTGCCCCGTGCGGCGCATGGCGCCGGCCAGCAGGCTCAGGCTGTCGTCCGGGCGGACGTTGGTGTCGCTGGTGACGAAGCCGGCCTTGAAGTTCTTCACCTGGCGGACCGCGGCGGCCTGGTCCTCGATCGGCTGGTTGTGGTGCAGGAAGCTGAGTCCGCCGTTGCGCGCGAGCGCGATCGCGAGCTCGGGCGTGCTGACGGCCTGCATGATCGCCGAGGTGAACGGGGACCGCAGCTCGATCGCCGCCGTCTCGCCCGCGGTGTGCCGCACCAGCGGTGTGCGCAGGTCGACGGTGTCGGCCGTGCAGTCGGTCCGGGTCCGGTTCGGCAGGAGCAGGAATTCGTTGAACGTCCGTGAGACCTCGGCGATGACCTGTGCCACTGGTTCCTCCTGAAGCGTCGGCCGGGGCCCGACTGCCCCGCCGTGAAGGTCGCCCCCGCTCCATGGCCCGGGCGGGCAGAGACCCACGGCGGCCGTGCGGGTGGCATCGGCCGCGGCAGAGCCCTGACCGGCCCGTGGATCGAACCGGGTGCGGTCGTGACCTGCACCTTAGCGATCAGGCGGGCCGGGCACGAATCGGCGCCCCCGCGGAGTTGACCGCGGCCCGGCCGCTACGGGACGGGTGTCGCGGTGAGGACGGCGGTGTGGACGGCTCGGGCCAGCCGGGCGCCCCACAGCGAGCGGGGGCCGGCGAAGGCGTGGACCTCGTCGCCGGGGTGCGGGACGCGGGCGGCGACGCACACCGCGTCGGTGGGGGTGCCGGAGCAGTCGTAGCCGGCCTGCAGCAGGGCCTGGACCTTGGCCTCCGTGGCGGTGGCCACCGCGTTGACCAGCGCGGCGTCGGTCAGCGCCGCCGGAACGACGGCCACGATGTTGACGGTGCCCGGCGGTGCCGGCGCCGGCCCGCCCTCGGCCGGCGAGGCGGCCCAGCCGCGGACGCCCAGACCGGCGGTGGCGACCGCGTCGGCGCCGCCGTCGCGTCCCTGCCCGAACGCCGTGACGTCGGCGGCGGTCATCAGCCCCACCCCCGGCCCGCCACCCGTACCGGCGGCAGCCGCGAGCTCGGCGAGGTGCCGGTCCGGGTCGGTGCGCCGATAGCCGTGCGAGACCTGCGCGTTGAGCACCCACTCGCGCGCGCCGAGGCCGCCGCCGAGAACGGCGCTGCTGATCATCCGCCAGCCGGCGCCGGCCCGCCACAGCAGGGCGTGCAGCCGCTCGCCGTCCTCGGTGCGGGTGAGGCGTTCCACCCGGAGCGGCCCGGGAGCATGGCGGGGCGGCGGGACGACGGCGCTCACCGGGCAACTCCTTGGACGACGCGGAACGGCCTGATCCTACGCGGCGGCCCCGGGGGGTTTCCTCCGTGGCACCAGGCGCTCTGCGCAGGGGCGGGGCAGGGGCGGGGCAGGGGCGGGGCACGTCGGTGCGTCCGCCCGCCTCGGCGGCGAGTTCTGTCGCCGACCGCACGGGACGTCCGCCGGTGGCCGGGATCGGGGCCAAGTCGGCCGTCCCACACCACAATTCCACCGTCCACAGGAAGAATATGGAAGCGGTTTCCACCTCTTGACGGCCTAATAGGCGAACCGTAGCGTGAGGCTCCGCAAGGCTCCGGAGACCCCCGAACGTGATCTTCCGTCAGCGGCAGGGTTCCCGGTGTCTCGCCAGCCCGCCCCGTCGCTGCTTCTGGGAACGCAGAAGCACGTCCCAGAGGAGCGTTGCCTTGAACAGCAGACCGTCACTCCGGCACCTGTCCGGAGGGAGCCGGAGCAGCACCAGGAACCGATGGAGAGCGAGCAGGGCCGGCCTCGTGCTGGCCCTCGGCTGCCTCCTCGGCGGCGGCGTGGTCGCCACACCGGCGTCCTCCACCCCGCAGCCGGCTGCCGCCGGCGGCAGAGCGGACGGCTGGGTGCTCAGCACCACCGATACCACGAAGGACTACGCGCCGACGTTCGTCGGCAACGGCTACCTCGCGGCCCGCGTGCCCGCGGCCGGCGAGGGCTTCTCCAACAGCCCGGTGGTCACCCAGTCCGAACTCGCCGGCTTCTACGCCTCCCCCGCGGGCCAGTACGAGCGGCGGGCGAGCCTGCCGTCCTGGACCACGCTCGGCTTCGGCCGCACCGGCGACGTCTACGGGGTGCCCGGCAACTGGAGTTGCGGATTCGACCAGATCTGCCCGGCCAAGGACGGGCAGATCTCCGGCGGCGCGTTCGTCGAGACCTCCCACGGCGGGTCCGTCGCCGGCGGCTACCTGGCCGGCCTGAACACCAACAACACGCCGACGGTGGGCGGCACCGACCGCATCGTGGTCCGCGACGCGCCCGCCGGCCAGGCCGTGGTGGACGTGCGGTACGCGAACGGCACCGGCACCGCGCAGACCGTCCACCTGGGCGTGAACGGCACGTTGCAGCAGCTGTCGCTGGCGCCCACCGGGGGCTGGGACACCTGGTCGGTGGCCCATGTGCCGGTCACGCTGGCGGCCGGCTCCAACACGCTGGAGATCACGGTCGCGCAGGACGACACCGCGCGGGTCAACGTCGACTACCTCGCGCCGTACGCGAGCGGGGCCCAGCCGCCGACGGACATCGCGCCCGCCACCAACGGCACGACCAGCGGCTACCGGCAGTCGCTCGACCTGCGCACCGGGGTGCTCACCACCTCGTTCGACTGGACGTCGGCGCAGGGCGACCGGACCAGCTTCGTCTACTCCGTCAACGCCAACCGCGCGCAGGGCCACCTGGGCACGGTGACCGTGCGCGCCGTGCCGCACTGGAGCGGAACGGCCACCGTCGTCGACGAGTTCGACGGCCGGGGACTGGACCACGCCTCCGCCGCCGACCCCGCGGTGGACGGCAAGGCGGCGACCCTGTCCGAGAGCGTCGTGACCGACGGCAACCTGGTCACCGCCGGGCTGAACTCCGTGCTGCGGGTCGACGGGCGCACCCCGCGCACCGCGCCGATCGCCGCCACCGGTGACGGAAGTGCCGGGCAGAGCGCGGACTTCGCCGTCCGCGACGGGCAGTCGTACGAGATCACCAAGTACGTGGGCGTGGCCTCCAGCGTCGACACCGACCGGCAGCTGAAGGCCGCGACGCCCCAGCAGGCCGCCGCGAGGACGGCCGCCGAGGCCGCGGAGAACGGCTACCAGGACACCCTCGCCCGCAACAACAGCGCCTGGGCGAGCCTGTGGCAGTCGGACATCTCCGTCCCCGGCGACACCGCGATGACCGCGCAGATCCACGCGTCCATGTTCTACCTGCTGGCCAGCATGCGCGCCGGCGTCACCTGGAGCACCAGCCCCGGCGGGCTGTCCTCCGACGGCTACAACGGTCACGTGTTCTGGGACATGGAGACCTGGATGTACCCGGCGCTCCTGGCCCAGCACCCCGACATCGCGCAGACCGCCGACACCTACCGGCAGAAGCTGCTTCCGGCGGCCGAGGCCGCGGCCGCCGCCCTGTCCACCGCGGACCACCCGATCAAGGGCGCCAAGTTCCCCTGGGAGAGCTCCCTCACGGGCAAGGAGACGATCCCGCCCGGCAACCCCGAGGGCGACCAGGAGATCCACATCGACTCCGACATCGCCCTGGCCCAGTGGCAGTACTACCAGGCCTCCGGCGACACCGCCTGGCTGCGGGACAAGGCCTGGCCGGTCCTGAAGGACATCGCCGACTACTGGGCGACCCGGGCCGTGCCGGACGCCGCCGGCGGCTACGACATCAACGACGTGCAGGGCGCCGACGAGTACCACGCCCACGTCGACAACAGCGCCAGCACCAACGCGGGCGCGCAGGCGTCGCTGCGGATCGCCGTGCAGGCGGCCGGCATCCTCGGCAAGCCCGCCGACCCGGCGTGGAGCACGGTCGCCGACGGCCTGAAGATCCCGGTGGACACCGCCGCCGGCATCCACCCCGAGTACCAGGGCTACAGCGGCCAGCAGGTCAAGCAGGCCGACGTCACGCTGCTCCAGTACCCCTGGGCCGTGCCGATGCCGGCCACGCTGGCGCAGAACGACCTGGACTACTACGCGCAGCACACCGACCCCGGCGGCCCGTCGATGACCGACGCGATCGCCACCATCGACGCCGCCGCGCTCGGCTCGCCGGGCTGCACCGCCTACGACCACCTGCGCAGCAGCGTCGACCCGTTCATCGCCGCGCCGTTCGACCAGTTCCACGAGACCCGTTCGGGCGGGGCGTTCACCTTCACCACCGGTGAGGGCGGCTACCTCCAGCAGTTCCTCTACGGGTTCACCGGGCTGCGCTGGGGTACCGACGCGGTCACCGTCGACCCGTTCCTGCCCCAGCAGCTGCCGGGTGTGGACATCACGGGCGTCAAGTGGCACGGCCGGACGTTCGACATCTCCGTCGGGCAGAGCACCACGACGGTGACCGAGCGGACCGGACCGCCGCTGACGGTGCGCGACCGCGGCGGCGCGCTGCACAAGGTCACCCCGGGCACGCCGCTGCACCTGACCACCCGCCACCCCGCCGCGACGTCCGGTCCCGTCATCTGCAACACGCCGGTGACCGGCGTGGCCAGTGCCCGCTGCATCGACATCGCCGGCGGCAACAGCGGCGACGGCACTCCCCTGCAGCTCTACGACTGCAACGGCACCGTCGCCCAGACCTGGTCGATGCCCGGCGACGGCACCGTGCGCGCGATGGGCAAGTGCATGGACGTGCGCGGCGGGTCCGGTGCCGACGGGACACCGGTCCAGATCTCCACCTGCACCGCGGGCCCGTCCCAGCAGTGGACGTACGACCGGGACACCCGCACGCTGAAGTCGTCGCTGGGCACGTGCCTGACGGCGGCGGGAGGGGCGACCGCCAACGGCACGCGGCTGCAGAGCGCGGCCTGCCAGGGCACCCCCGACCAGCAGTGGAACTTCCCCTCCTGACGGGCTGACGGGCTCGCGGCCCGACGATCCGTCCCGACCACCAGCGGCAGGGCCGGGTGGAACCGCCTCCGGGCGACTCCACCCGGCCCTGCCGGCGTCCGACCCCTCAGCGGTAGGAGCGGCTCTGCAGGCGGTACAGCTCGGCGTACAAGCCGTCCCGCTCCATCAGCCCGCCGTGCGAGCCCGGTTCAACGACGCCCCGGCCCACTGCAGCACCATGAACGCCCCGGCCACCGCCGTCCACCCCAGGGCGGCGCGCCCGGGCGCCGACCCGAGCCCGTGCCCCACCAGCCCGGGGACGTGCCGCACCACCGCGCCGACGGCCGTCGCCACGCCCACCGGCGCCAGCGCCGACACGACGACGGCCGGCCCGGCCGTCACGCACAGTCAGGGACCGGCCCGCCACGCCACGGCCAGGAACGTCCTCGTGCCGGAGCGGCCGCCGCGGCCGGATGTCGCGGGAGCCAAGGATCGGCCTTCCGAGTCGGTGAGGTGACGCCCCAGCCGAGCAGGACCTTTGACCGGGCCGAACCCGTACCGCGGACCGGACGCCGGCCGGGCAGCGGGGGGCGGCGAACCCGCCAATCCTTCCGAAGTCCCCAACTCCCCACAAGGCGGGGCTCGCAGAGGCGGACCGAGCACACTGGGACTCCCGAGGGGAGGAGTGCCGATGTCCCACGATCGGCGGCCGATGGATCCGGAGACGTACACGGCGCGGGCACGGAACGGGCCGTGCTTCGTCTGCGCGTTCCTGGCCGGGCATCCTGACTACGCGCACGAGGTGGTGTACGAGGACGAGGACCACGTGGCGTTCCTCGACCGGTGGCCCACCGTGGTGGGCAAGGTGCTCGTCGCACCGAAGGCCCATGTCGAGCACGTCGTCCGCGACCTGGACGAAGCGGCCTACCTCCGCCTCATGCGGGTGGTCCGGGAGGTCGCCCTGGCCGTCGAGAGCGTCTGCGGCTCCGAGCGGACGTACCTGTACTCCCTGGGCAGCCAGACCGGCAACGCCCACCTCCACTGGCACATCGCCGCCCTCCCGCCCGG
>WRCZ01000061.1 GCA_009783685.1 Actinomycetes bacterium | reverse complement strand
CTCGGCGGAGACGCTGCTCACCCCGTAGGGGCCGAGGAACGCGCCGTCGCGCAGGTGGGCGAGCAGCGCCGCGGCCATCGGCGGGGTGCAGGCGCCGGCCCGCAGGGCGTCGAACGCCTGGACGGAGTAGGTGAGTTCGGTGTGCCCGTCGGGGTAGCGGCTGCGGAACCAGCCGGCCTGGTCGTCCCACAGTTCCCGCGCGACGGCGCTGAGGATGCGCCGGGCGCGGGCCCGCAGCGGTGCGGCCCGCACGGGGGCGCCGCACTGCTCGGCGAGTTCGGCCAGCAGGTCCAGGCTCCAGGCGCGTTCGGCGTTGGGGCTGGCGACGACGTGCTCCCAGCCGGCGGTGCGCATCTCCAGCAGGTTCGGCTGGCCCCCGTAGTCGCGCAGTTCGCCCGCGGCGGGGAAGCGCTGGGCGAGTTGCTCCTCGGTCTCGTGCAGCCGCGCCACCAGGTCGGGCGCGATGCCGTCGTGGCACGCTGCGGCGTGGGCGAGCATCACCAGGGACCAGGCGCTGTAGGCGTAGGCGACGCCGGTGCCGGCGCCGTCGGGGGCGATGGCGTAGTGGTCGGTCAGGTCGGCCTTGACCATCGCCTCCACCACGTCGCTGACGCCCCGGCCGAGCATCAGGGCGAGCGTGTGGGGGGCGTAGCCGCCGGTGTCCCAGGCGTAGGCGCACAGCGCCCCGCCGTCGATGCCGGAGGTGGCGGGGAACGGGACGGTGGCGAACGCCGGGTTGTCCCACAGGCACACCAGGCCGCTGGCGAGCGACCGCCGGTAGTACGCGTCGAGGTCCGGCACGTCGGTGGCCAGACGCGGCACCCGCTCCAGGACGCCGGCCGTGCGGCGGGCGACGAGGTCGCGGGAGCGCGCCGCCCACACGGCGGGCGAACCGCCGGGACGGCTGCCGTCGAGGAGCACCGCCAGGTCGAAGGACGCCTCGCCCTCGGCACCGAGTTCGGCCTCCAGGGGGCCGTGCACCAGCGCGGCGGGTTCCTGGGCGGGGGCCGGCTCGGGCGGCATCCAGCTCCACTCCCCCAGCGGCACCGCGCCGACCGGTCCTGCCGTCAGATCGGGCAGCAGGCGCAGCGGCAGCGGCCGCCCGGAGCGGTTGCGGACGGTGACCCGCAGGGCGTAGCCGGGGTGTCCGTGCAGCGGTGTCAGCTCCGAGCGCACCAGCAGCGACACCAGCCGGCCCTCGTGCCGCCGGTGGTAGGTGCCCCGGCGGTCGATGCCGTCCAGCCGCCAGGTGCCGCCCTGGGACAGGAGGACGATGCTGTGCATGCCGTGGGCGCCGGTGTCGGCGATGCGGACGCCGTCCGCTTCGAGGGTGACGGCCAGGTGGGCCCGCGGCGCGGCGTGGGGCGGGGCGTAGCAGGCGCCGGCGCCGCACACCGTGCCGGGGACGAGCGCCACGGTGGACCAGCCGCTGGTGGTCCACAGCGGCTCGGCGACGCCGCGCCGCAGGTCGAAGGTGAAGTCGCTCGCCTGGTACCCCGTCACAGGGCGATCTCCCGCTTGTCCTGCGCGGACCGGTAGGCCGCGAGGATGACCTTGAGCACGTCGGTGCCTTCCTCATGGGTGTGCACCGGGCGGGACCGGGAGTGGATCCTGCGGACGAAGTCGGCGCAGACGGCCGGGACGGAGTCGACCGCCTCGAAGGAGGTCTGGACGACGGCCTCGCCGCGCGGTTTGTGCCACAGACGCTGCCCGTCGCTCCACAGGCTGCCGTGCTCGCCGACCAGCGAGAACTTCTCGGTGAAGGGCGCCGCTTCGTACGCCCAGCTGGTCACCACCTCCCCCACCGCGCCGTCGGCGAAGCGCACCAGGACGCGGGCGGAGTCCTCGCCCTCCATGAACCCGAGGCGGTGGGTGCTGAGCATGGCCGTGACGGCGGCGGGGCGGGCGGCGGCCAGGTACAGCAGCAGGTAGGTGGGGTGGTAGCCGGTGTCGATCAGTTCGCCGCCGCCGCTGGTGGCCGCGTGCGCCCGCCAGCCCATGGTCGCGGGGTCGAAGTCGTTGAAGAAGCTGTCGGTGGTGCGCAGTTCGTAGACGCGGCCCAGTACGCCGGAGTCGATGACGGCGCGGGCGCGGGCGACGGCGGGCAGGGTGAGCTGGTTGTGCGCGCACATGAGGGTGACCCCGGCGGCCCGCACGGCGGCCGCGATCCGGTCGGCCTCGTCGAGGGTGAGGCAGAGCGGCTTCTCGCAGAGGACGTGCTTGCCGGCCTCCGCGGCGGCGATGATCGCCTCGGCGTGCAGGTGGTGGGGCAGGCAGATGTCGACGGCGTCGACGGCGGCCTCGTCCAGCATGCGGGTGTACGCGGTGAACTCCCGGGCGGCGCCGGCCTGCCGGGCGCGCTCGGCGGCCAGCGCGGGATCCAGGTCGGCGACGGCGGTGACGGTGGCCAGGTCCGGTACGGAGCGGTAACCACGCACGTGGGCGCGGGAGATGTTGCCGCAGCCGATGAGGCCGACGGACACGGTCATGTGCGGCTTCCTTCCTCGCGGCCGCTGCGGGTGGCGGCGGCCATCAGGCGGGTCAGGTCGAGGCCGAGGGCGAGGTTCTCCTCGTCGCGGGTGCCGTCGGCGACATGGCGGACGAACAGGTCGAAGGGCGTGCCGCGGCGCGGCGGCACCGGCAGTTCACGCCAGTCGCCCTCGGTGCCGAGCAGCAGCCGGGGCTCGGGCGTGCCGTAGACCAGGGAGCCCTCGGTGCCGTGCAGTTCGAGGGAGAACGGGGAGGCCGGGGTGGTGAACGACGCCTCGACCACGCCGAGGGTGCCGTCCGCGCAGCGCAGCACCGCGACGGCGTTGTCGTCGACGGCGCGCTGCGTGACGTGGCCGAAGGAGGCGGTCACCGTCTCGGGCATCCGGCCCAGGAACAGCCGGGCCAGGTACATGGGGTGGCAGCCCAGGTCGATGAGGGCGCCGCCCGCGGTGGCCGCGGGGTCGTAGAAGTGCTCGGGCAGCCAGCCCTCGCCGACCGAGCCGCCGTGGGCGAGCCGGATGCGCACCAGGGTCAGGCGGCCGAGGGCACCGCCGGCGAGCACCTCGCGGACGGCCGCGGTGTAGCCCTCGTACAGCCGCGGCAGCGCGAGCATCAGGACGACGCCCGAGGCGTCGACCGCGGCGGTGATCTCGTCGCACTCGGCCGGGGTCGGGGCGAGCACCTTCTCGGTGAAGACGTGCTTGCCGGCGGCCGCGGCGCCGGTGATGACCTCGCGGTGCGCGGTGGTCGGGCAGGTGACGACCACGGCGTCGACGTCGTCGCGGGCCAGCAGCGACCCGAGGTCGGGGTGGAAGCCGGCGCCGAGTTCGGCCGCGCGGGCGCGCCCGCGGGCGGTGTCCTCGTCCCAGACGGCGGTGATCTCGGTGCCGGGGTGTGCGGACGCCTGGCGCGCGTAGTCGGCGGCGTGCACGTGCCAGAAGCTGAGGATGGCAAGGCGCAGGGGCACGGTGATCCTTAGGTTGCGGGGAGGGTGGCGCGGGGCCCTTCGGGGCTATCCCTTGACCGCGCCGGCCAGGCCGTTGACGAAGTAGCGCTGGAGCAGCAGGAAGATCACGACGATCGGCACGAGCGAGATCACCGAACCGGCGCACAGGAACGTCCAGTCGGTGGAGTTCTGGCCGATGAACGAGTACATCCCCACCGGCAGCGTGCGCAGTTCGGGCTTGGACAGGGTGAACACCAGGGGGATGAAGAAGCTGTTCCAGGCGCTGATGCAGGTGAACAGGCCGACGGTGGCGAGCATCGGGCCGGACAGCGGCAGCATCACGCGCCAGAAGGTCTGGTGGAAGCTGGCGCCGTCCACCCGGGCCGCGTCCTCGATCTGCCGGTCCATCGTGGAGAAGTAGCCCATGAACAGGAAGGTGGCGAAGACCAGGCCGCTGGACGCCTGCACGATGATCACCGCCCACACCGTGTTGAGCAGGTGCAGCCCGCGCACGATGTCGAAGATCGGGATGATCGTGTAGCCGTGCGGCAGGAAGAGGGTCACCGAGATCAGCCCGATGCAGGTCTTGCGTCCGGGGAAGTCGGTGCGGGCCAGGACGTAGCCGGCCATGGACGTGGCGACCAGTACCAGGACGACGCAACCGCCGGAGATCAGCACGGTGTTGAGGAAGTAGCGGCCGAACGACGCCTGTTGCCAGGCGCTGCGGTAGTTGCCGGCGTGCACCCCGTCCGGGAGGGGGTTCAGGCCCTTGGAGAAGAAGCCGTCGGGGCTCTTGAGGGAGCTGCCCAGGGTCCACAGGAACGGGAACAGCCACAGCAGGCCGCCGCCGAGCAGCAACAGATGGGTCAGGGAGCGGCCGGCGGTGCGGCGGCCGGCGGCCCGGCGGCGGCTGGGCGCGGCCGGCCGGCCGCGGCGGCCGGCGGACACCAGGACTGCCATGTCACTGCCTCCTTTCAGGCGCGCCCGGTGGCGCGGCGCTTGGCGAGGGAACGGAAGAGGAGCACCTGCAGCACCGAGAAGCCGATGAGCAGCAGCCCGTAGAAGAAGGAGGCGGCGGAGGCCAGTCCGACGTTCGGCTCGGTGGCCGTGGCCTGGTTGCCGCCGAACGCCAGGTGGTAGATGTAGGTGTTGACCACTTCGGTGCCGAAGTACGGGCCGCCGCCGGTGAGCACCTGCACCAGGTCGAAGACCTGGAAGGACCCGATGAACGCCAGGATGACGATCATCAGGCCCACCGGCCGCAGCAGCGGCACGGTGATGTGCGTGAAGGTGCGCAGCCGGCCGGCGCCGTCGATCCTCGCGGCCTCGTAGACCTCTTCGGGGATGGTCTGCAGCCCGGCGAGGAAGTAGACGAGGTTGTAGCCGAGGGTCTGCCACACGCCGACGAGGATGATGATGCCGAGGGCGATCTTCGGGTTGCCGAGCCAGTCGACGGGCCGGCCGATCAGGTGGGCGTCCAGCAGCCAGCGGTTCAGGCTGTCGCCGAAGTTGGAGAGCATCAGCTGGACGATGACGCCGACCACGGCGGGCGAGGTGACGACCGGCAGGAAGAACAGGGTGCGGTAGAAGCTGGCGAAGCGCAGCTTCCTGTTGTTGAGGGTGAGGGCCAGCACGAGGGCGATCAGCAGTTGGACCGGCACCACGACGATCGCGTAGACGAAGGTGTGGCCGACGGCCCGCCAGAAGATCGCGTCGTGGGCGATCTGGCGGAAGTTGTCGAGGCCGACGTAGTCGCCGGGCGAGCCGATGCCGTTCCAGCGGTAGAAGGCGTAGGCGAGCGAGCCGAAGATCGGGTAGACGACGAAGGTCAGCAGCAGGGCCATCAGCGGCGCCAGGTAGACGTAGCTCCACCGGGCGGCCTTGATCCGCTGCCACCGGCCGTGCGCCGGCGCGGTCACCGCGGGGGCCGCCGCCCCGCGCCCGCCGGTGGGCGGTTTCGGGGCGGCGGTGTCGAGGAGTTGCACACGAGCCTCCGGATCAGGCCGGCTTGTTCTGGTAGGGCTTGGTGGGGTCCCAGTCCTTGAACACCCAGTCGGCCAGGCTGACCTTGGCTCCCTTGGCCTGGGCCTGCTTGACGCCTTCCGCGAGGGCCTTGTTGCGGCGGTCCTCCAGGGCCGACAGGGCCCCGCTCACGTCCTTCAACTGGCCGGAGTACAGCCCGGCGAGGACGTCCGGCAGGTCCGGCGTGACGGTCGGGACGACGACCTTGGAGACGTCGGGGTTGCGGATCGCCGGGACGGGCATCGGCAGCGCGAACTGCCGCATGTCGATGTAGTCCTGGAACTGCTGGGACGTGACCTTGGCGTTCTTGTTGGCCTCGGGGAAGATCGACAGGCCCTGCCCGGACTCCACCCAGCGCTGTCCCGCCGCGGGGCTGTACAGCCAGTCGAACCACGCCCAGGCCTCGTCGGAGACCTTGGTGTTCTTCGACAGCGCCCAGAGGTGGCCGCCCGGCGGGTAGTAGAAGAACGCCTTCGGCGTCTCGGTCGGCGAGGGGAGCGTGGTCAGGCTG
The DNA here is from genome assembly GCA_009783685.1 of Actinomycetes bacterium. Lineage (GTDB taxonomy): Bacteria > Actinomycetota > Actinomycetes > Streptomycetales > Streptomycetaceae > Actinacidiphila. Next base: position 10,127 of record WRCZ01000061.1, on the reverse strand, counting down.
TAGTCGGTGAAGTGGTGCTGGGTCCAGGTCGACTGGTTCCACACCCCGCCGACGATCATGCCGAACTTGCCGCGCTCGAAGAACGCCCGCGCCTGCTCGTCGCCTATGGACATCGACGACGGGTAGACGTAGCCCTTCTTCTTCCACTCCAGCAGCAGTTCCACGAAGTCCGTGTAGTTGCGGTCGGACCCGAAGGTCCACTTGCCGACCCGGTAGTCGAGGAGGTCCGTGCCGTAGCCCGCGGGCGAGCCGGCACCGCGGACGAACAGCTCCACCCACCACGGCAACGAGGTGTTGGGGACGTTGCCGAAGCCGAGGCCGTACGCCTTGCCGCCGCTCTTGCCGGTGATCGCCTCCGCGGCGGCGGTGACGTCGTCCCAGGTCTTGGGGAGTTTGACCGAGCCGTCGGGGTTGGTGACGCCGGCCTGCTTGAACAGGCCGTTGTGGATGTACAGCTGCAGCCACGGTGCCTGCCCGCTGAAGGGGGCGCTGTACACCTTGCCCTCGACCATGTCGACGCCGTTGTAGAAGTTCCCGTCGGGGAACCGGCCGCGCCACTGGGGCGTCGCGTAGTCGTCCAGCGTGCGCAGCCACCCGTCGGCGACCTGCTCCTGGAGCGCCGGGGTGCTGGGGATCATCAGCAAGTCCGGGGCGCTGCCGCCGCGGAACGCCAGGTTGATCAGGTCCGGGTACTTGTCGCTGACCTGGACGGTCCGCTTGATCTTGATCTTGGGGTGCGCCTTCTCGAAGAGCGCGATCTCCTGCTTGAGCCAGGGCTCCTGGCTGACGAACCAGTCCCAGTGGTCGATCGTCCTGGTGCCGGGGGGCGTGGAGGACGACGACGAGGAGCAGCCGGTCAGCGCCGAGGCCAGCGCGGTGCCGCCGAGGGCGGCGGACGCGGTCAGGAAGCCGCGTCTGCTGAGGGAGGACATGGGGAATCAGGCTCCGTTCGTGAGCGATGCGTCGTCGAGCAGGAGATCGCCGGTACCGGCAGCGGTGCTGACCCACCACTCGGCCTTGCTGAGGGTCTTGCCGTGGAAGTCCAGGGCCACGGGGGACGGGGACTTCAGTTCGCTCCACCCGCGGGTCGACACGGGCGCGGAGGCGAGCGGGATCGACTCGGAGGTGCCGTCGGTGTACGCCAGCTTGATCCGGATCTGGGCGGTGGTGTCGTCGCCGGACGCCAGGCGCACCCAGGCGCCGGCGTCGTAGCTCTGGCCGGATTCGACCTGCACGCCGGCGGCCGGGCCCTGCCACTCGGCGGTGCGGCCGGTGGAGCGGATCGCGCCGGTGCCGGAGTGGACGGTGGTGGTCTCGGCCTGCACCGTGCTCGGGGCGAAGCCGTACCAGTCGACGCTGCCCAGTTCGGCGTCGGCGTTGTTGCCGAGCAGGTTGGTGTCGTCGGAGGAGATGCCGTCGGCGACGACGGTGACGGTCGCGCCCTGGCGGGACGGCATGTGGACGTGCACCTTCTCGGTGGCGCCGTTCGCCTTCACCGTGACCGCGTAGTCGCCGAGGAAGCCGCGGGTGCGGTAGCTGCCGGAGGCGCCGGTGGTGCCGGACGCGTCGGTCCACCACTGCTTGGTGACCAGGTCGTGCCAGACCTGGCCGTTGGGCTTGAGCGACCAGTCGAGGTTGTAGAGGGAGGTCTGCGGGTTGTAGGAGTTCCCCGCCCAGATGCCGAAGTTGCTGATCGCGGTGACGTCCGGTTGGCTGAACAGGATCGTCAGGAAGTCGCGGGTGTAGTCCGCCTGCAGTTGCTGGTCGTCGGTGGCGATGTCGAACTCGGTTGCCTCCAGCGGGAGTCCGAGCGAGGCGTACCGGTTCAGGAGTGCGTAGACGGTCTGCGGCGGGGTGGGCTGCTGGGCCGTGAAGTGGCTCTCCAGGCCGAGGCCCTGGATCGGGCTGCCACTGGCCTCGATCTGCTGGGCCAGGTTGTACAGGTAGTCCTGGTGGCGCGTGGACCAGCCGTTGTTCTCGATCGCGCCGTAGTCGTTGAGGACCGTGCGGGCCTTGGGGTCGGCCTGCTTGGCGAGGGCGTACCAGCGGTCGATCTCGTCGGGGCCGAGGATGTCCTGCAGGTTGTGGTCGGAGTAGGGCTCGTTGACGACGTCCCACTTGTCGATGTCGCCGGTGAGGGTGCCGGCCTCGTCGGTGATGTGGCCGTCGATCCGGGCCCGCAGCGCGGCCGGGTCGTTCTGCAGGGTCTGCAGATCGGCCGGGAGGTTGCCCCAGGACGGCCAGACGAGGTTGTGGCCGCGTACCGCCATGCCCTGCTGGCGCACCCACTTCATCGCGGGCTGGGTGATGCTCTGCTGGTAGCCGGGGGTCTCCCAGCGTGCCCACTTGAGGTCGTTGGCGAAGGTGATCTGGTTGAAGTCGCCGCCTGTGACGGCCTGGCGGTACTTCTGGCCGTCGCTGGTGTTCTGCATCATCGTCGCGGCGTCCACCGCGGTGCCGAAGTCGAAGGCGTGGCTCTGCATGTCCGCGGTGACCGACGCGCCGGGCACCGGTCTGCCGTGCGTGTCGACGACGCGCACCGTGAGGTCGCCCTTGCGGTAGCGGTCGATGCGCTGGTCCGCGGCCTTGCGCCAGGCGGCGTCCGCCTCCTCGCCCTGGTAGGTGACCTTGGGGAAGCCCGCCGGGTCGCCCGGACCCCAGTCGGTGACGGACACGCCGGCGATCTGCAGGGTCTGCGCCCCGTAGCCCAGCCACAGGTTGGCGTGCGCCTCCCCCGGCGCGTAGGCCTCGGCGAACCGGAAGGGGAAGGTGAACTTCTGCCAGTGCGGGGTGAGTTGCAGGGCGGCCGTGACGGACTTCTTGTAGGAGCCCCCGTCACGCTCGAACACGAAGGTGGCGGAGCCCGCGTCGGAGCCGGCGGGCGGGGTGATCGAGCGCGCCCAGAACGTCGCCAGCCCGGCGTCGTTCGCCTGGACGGGCGCGGCGGTCTGCACGCCGAGCGTCATCTCGTACTCGCCGTCGAGGCCCGCGCTCTTCGGGGCGGCGGTGGTGGTGATCTGCAGTGCCTTGCTGAAGTCGGGCGAGTCCTTGACGGGCAGCACCTGGTACTGCGGGGCGGGGTCGCCCTTGGTCTCGGTGAAGGCGGCGAGCGGGTCGGGGCCCAGGATCTCGGCCTGGTCGGCGGTGGCGCGGGCGGCGCCGTGAACCGCCTGGATTCCCAGGGCGGCGAGGAACAATGCGGAGAGAATGGCGGCTGCTTTTCTCGTCCGGGCGCTGCGTGGGGGGTTTCGGTGTCTCCGGGAATGCCTCATGGATTCGGCCCTTCCGGGTATAGGTGGGCACGGCGCTCTGCTGCTCTCCGTGCTGCGGCTCCACCGGCGTGCCGAGGCGGTGTGAAAGGAAGAGATCCGTGGGGGGATGGGCGGGCGGATCAGCGATCGGCGGGAGCGGGCGCGGTACTCTCCCGGACGATCAATTCGGTGTCGAGGACGATCTGCCGGGGTTCCTCGTCGGATTCGACCCCGTCGAGGACCGACAGGAGGATTCCTGCGGCCCGCCGTCCCATGTCGGCGAACGGCTGGCGGACCGTGGTGAGCGGCGGCCGTACGTGGGCGGCCGCGTCGATGTCGTTGAAGCCGACGACCGACACGTCCTCCGGGACGCGCACGCCGGCCTGGAGCAGTTCGTCGAGGACGGCGAAGGCCGCCGAGTCGTGGTACGCGAACAGCGCGGTGGGACGGCGGTCCGCGGGCAGGTCCAGCAGTTCCCGGGTGCGGCGGCGGACCAGCGCCTCCTCGAATCCGGTCTCGGCCTCCAGCCCGGGGTCGGGCTCCAGGCCGGCCTCGCGCAGGGCGTCCCACAGCCCGCGCCGCCGCTCCTGGACGTAGGGGTGGCCCACCGGGCCGAGGATGCTGGCGATCCGGCGGTGGCCGAGGCCCAGCAGGTGGCGGCCGATCAGCAGGCCGCCGGTGTGGTTGTCGGCGCCGACGGCGGGCAGTTCGCCCGCCGCGCCGAGGGTGTCGATCAGCACCACCGGCAGGCCGCCGCGGTGCAGGTCGACCAGGCGGTCGAGCGGCTGCTTGTCGTGGTTCACCACGATGAGCCCCGCGCACAGTCCGGAGCTCATGACGCGGTCGATGGCGCCGCCGTAGTCGCGTTCGTTGGTGCTGGTGAACAGGACGATCTCGTACTTGGTGTCCTCGACCACCTTGGCCACGCCGTAGTTGATGTCCGCCATGAAGCGCCACGTCAGACCCGGCACGATCATGCCGATCAGGCCCGTGTTGCCCTTGGCGAGTGCGGTGGCGGCGAAACTCGGCACGTAATTGTGCTCGCGCATCACGGCGATCACCCGGCGGCGCGTCTCGGGGTCCACCTTGGGGCTGTTGTTGAGCACCAGGGAGACCGTGGACTTCGACAGTCCGGAGAGCCGGGCGATATCGCGAATGGTGAGTTTTGCCATGCCGTTTCCTCTTTCCGTTGGACTGGTCCAACGACCGGCTGCGACAGATGTGTTGGACCAGTCCAACACTGGTTGGGGAACTTACTGTTGGAACGGTCCAACGTCAATGCGTCGGACAGGACCAACTTCCTTCGGGATTCGGGGAGTCGGGGCCCGGGGCCCCGGGGTGCGGGGCTACGGGCTCAGGTCACTGCCACTGGGAGTACACGCCGTACCGCTGCTGGTTGAGCGTGCCGTCGGCGTTGAGCGCGCCGAGCCCCTGGGTGTCCCAGACGTACCAGGTGACGCTGACGCCCTTCTCGGTGCCGGCGAACGTCGGCCCGCCGCTCGCGCCCTGCTGGCCGTTGACGTAGGAGGTGAGCGTGGTCGCCCAGGCCGTGTCGTCGGCGCTGGACATCGGGGCGCCGGCCTCGCCGATCCACACCGGGGCGATGCCCTGGGTCACCAGGTACCCCCACACCGCGTTGTAGCGCTGGACCGCGGCGGGGCCGCTGTCCGGGTCGATGTGGCCGACGGAGTACGGGTACTCGTGCACCGAGTAGACGACGCGCGCCCGGCCCGCGTTGGCGTCGGAGAGCACCACGGGATGGGCGGCGACCGCGGTGAGGTCGCCCTCGGGTGCCGTGACGCCCGCGCCGCCGGCGTACGAACCGCCGTAGTTCTGCGGACCTTCGCAGATGATCAGCACGCCCGGGTCGATGGTCTCCAGGGCGTTGCCGACGTCCGTGTACATGGCGTGGATGTCGGTGACGCCGCCGTCGCCCCAGGTGCTCTCGCCGGGGTAGGCGAGGGGCTCGTTGTCCAGGTCGAAGCCGATCACCGTGGCGTTGCCCTTGTACCGGGTGGCGAGTTGCTTCCAGTCGGCGAGGAACGACGCCTGGGTGACGGTGCCGGGCGTGCCGCACCCGTCCGTCCCGTCGGTGCCAGGACCGCTGTCGTACCACAGCCCGTTGCCCTGCTGGGCCAGGCAGTTGCCGTTGCCGGCCTGCCCCTCGTCGTTGTGGTGGTTGAGGATGACCTTGAGGAGGTTGTTCTTGGCCGCGGCGACCACGGCGTCCAGGCCGGCCAGGTAGTTCGCGGCGTTGGCGTCGTGGAGGCTCGCGTCGCTCCAGGCGAGCGTGACGGTGTTGAATCCGGCGTTGCGGATGGCCCGGATGTTGGCGTCCAGCCCGGCGAGCGGGGTGTCCTGGTTGACGATGGCGTTCTGGTCGAGGCGGGAGTTGCCGTGCAGGGCGGCGGCCGCGATGCGGACGCGCTTGCCCGTGGAGTCGACGATCTGGCTGCCGAGCGACGCCAGGTAGCCGTCGCCCAGCAGGGCGGCGGTGGCCTGCGGCCGGACCGTCGACGGTGCCGACTCGGCTCGTGCCGGGGCGGGTTGGGCCTGGGCGGCGGTGCCGAGGCCGGTGGCGGCGAGTAAGAGGACCGCGGTGGTCACCGAAGTCCTGACGGTGTGGTGCATGGACCGTTCCTCCTTCTCGGTGGGGCGCCGCCCTCGAGACGAGGGGGCGGCGGGGTACGAGGTCGTGGGAGACGGTGGGGAGGTCCCGCCGCCCAGGGGTGCCGCTTCCCTGCGGCCCCCTGGGCAGGGCTCCTGTGCTCGGGAGCGCCGCTGCTCAGGGGCGCGCGGCGCCGGGGCGTGCCGTGGAGGCCCGGACCACCAGGCTCGTCGGCAGCGCGGCGTGCCGCGGTTCGCCGTCGGGGTCGTCGATCCGCTGGAGCAGCAGGTCCACTCCCCTGGTGCTCATCACATCGAGCGGGATGTGCAGCGCGGTGAGCGCGGGGTAGATGGTGCGGGCCATGAAGGTGTCGTCGACCGTCACCAGGCTGAAGTCCCCCGGGACGGACCGGCCTTGGCGGGCGAGCCCGCCGGCGACGCCGTGCGCCACCATCTCGTTGTGGGCGATGACCGCGGTGGCGCCGCTGGTGGGCACCAGGTCGGCGGCCGCCACGCCGTTGTCGAAGGTGAGGTCGAACGGGCCGAGCTGTTCGACCAGTTCCACGCCGTGCTCGTCGCACGCCTCCTGCACCGGCTGCCGGTGCCCGGCCGTGCGCGCGGTGCGGGTGCCGTTGACGTAGACGATCCGGCGGTGGCCGAGCGCGGCGAGGTGCCGGACCACGTGCCGCATCCCGATGCCGAGTTCGGCGTAGGCGCTGTCGGTCCCGGCGAACCGGGCCCCGATCAGCGCGACCGGGCCCGCCTGCGTCAGTTCGCGGACCATGGCGTCGTCCATGCGCGGGCCGGCGAGCAGCAGGCCGTCGGTCTGCCGGGCCATGGCCTGCGCCAGGGCGAAGCCGTCGGCGGGGTGGTCGCCGGTGTCGGCCAGGAAGAGCGCCTGGTCCTTGGCACGCGCCCGGTGCTGCACGGCCTTCACGATCTCGGCGTAGTACGGGTTGGCCACGTCCGGCACCAGCAGGCCCAGCGTCCGGGTGCGGCCTCGGGCGAGCGAACTCGCCAGCCGGTTGGGCGTGAAGTCCAGCCGCCGGGCGACGTCGAGCACCCGTTGCCGGGTGTCGGCCCGCACCGTGTCCGGCAGGCTGAACACCCGCGAGACGGTGGAGGCGGACACCCCGGCCTCGCGTGCCACGTCGGCCATGGTGGCGGTCACCCGAGGCGCACCACGTCGTCGATGTCGACGGCCTCGCCGCGCTCGAAGGCGGTGTTGGCGGCCAGTCCGGTGGCCAGTGCGAGGGCGCCGTCCACGGCGGTCGCGGTCTGCGCGCCGCCGGCCGGGCCGGTCTCGCCGTCGAAGAGCGCCCGCAGCATCCGGGCGTCCCCGCCACCGTGCCCGGTGTGGTCGAACGCGGGGATCTCCACGTCGTACGGCGGCTGCCACAGCGGCCGGACCCGGATGCGCGCGCCGCCGGCGTGCTCCATCTCGGTGTCGCCGTGCACGGCCCCCTTGGTGGAGGTGACCTTCGCCTGCGGCCGCTGCCACAGGCTTTCCTCGACCTCCAGCTCCAGCCGGCCGCCGGTGCCGTTGAACATCACCCGGTAGCCCTCCCAGGGCGAGTAGGCGGTGAGGTGGTACGACATGGTCGCGCCTGTCGCGTAACGTACCAGGACGGCCATGTCGTCCTCGATCGTGATGCCGTCGCCGAAGACGTTGCGGTCGCGGTGGTAGCCGTCCTCCTGCTCGGCGTCCAGGTACAGCGCGCGCAGCCCCTCGTTGTCCGCCAGGTGCAGGGCGAACGGGTCGTCCGCGGCGGCCGGCGAGCCGTGCGCGCGCTCGTAGTCACGGCGGTAGCCGGTGCGTTCACCGTTCTCCCGGCCGTAGAAGGCGAGCCGGCCGAGCCCGAAGACCCGCCGCGGGCGGCTGCCCAGCCACCAGTTGACCAGGTCGAAGTGGTGGCCGGCCTTGTGCACCATCAGGCCGCCGCTGTTCGCCTTCTCGCGGTGCCAGCGCCGGAAGTAGTCGGCGCCGTGGCGCACGTCCAGCAGCCACTCGAAGTGCACCGAGACGACGTCGCCGACGATGCCCTCCCGCAGGTGCCGGTGGACCAGTTCGTGCACCGGGTTGAAGCGGTAGTTGAAGGCCACCGACAGGTCGCCGCCGGTCTCGGCGACGGTGTCGAGGATGCGGTGGCAGCGTTCGGCGTCGGTGGTCATGGGCTTCTCGGTGACGACCCGGCAGCCGGCGCGCAGCGCGGCGACGATGTACCCGTCGTGCAGGGCGTCGACGGTGGTGACGACGACCGTGTCGACACGCTCGGCGCGGAGCATCTCGGCGAAGCGGTCCGGTGCGTAGACGGCCGCCTGCGGCCGCCCTGCGGCGGCGAGCAGCCGGTTGTGGTGCGCCATGCGCACCCGGTTGGGGTCGCAGAAGGCCGCGACCTCGATGTGCTCCCGGCGGGCGAGACCTTCGGTGAACTGCTGGGCGCGATTTCCGGTGCCGACGATGGCGGCACGTGCGTGAACGGTCATCGCTCACCTCCCTCCCCGCCACTCTGCATGCGCTTGCAAAACACTGTCAAGGGCTCGTCCTCCCTTTCCTGGCAAGGGAATTGCTTGCGCAGGCAGTAGACGGACGGGGGTCGGTTGCGCATGATTGACAGCGCATGCACGCCCTGCCCGGGCGGCGTGCGCACACCAACCCGGGCGGCACCTGCACACCGCCCCGACGCCTCGCCGCGACGCCACCGCACCTCACCCCAGGGAGCCCGGATGGCCCTGTTCGACCTGCCCCTCGACGAGCTCCGCGCGTACCGCCCCGCCCGGGACGAGCCGGGAGACTTCGACGCCTTCTGGAAGAGCACCCTGGACGAGGCGGCAGGACACGACCTGGCGCCGGAGTTCCGCCCGCACGAGGCGTCCCTGACCGAAGTGGACGTGTACGACGCCTCGTTCGCCGGGTGGGACGGGCACCGGGTCAGCGGCTGGCTGCTCGTGCCGCGGCACGCGGCGCGGCCGATGCCGTGCGTCGTGGTCTACCTCGGCTACCACCGCGGCCGCGGCGCGGCGCACGACCACCTGCTCTGGCCCGCCTCGGGCCGCGCCGTCCTGGTGGTGGACACCCGCGGGCAGGGCGCCGCGGACGGCGACCACGCCGGTGCCACCGCGGACCCGTCCGGCGGCGCCAACCCGCAGAGCCCCGGCTTCATGACGCGCGGCATCCTCTCCCCCGAGCACTACTACTACCGGCGGGTGTTCACCGACGCCGTCCGCGCCGTTGACGCCGCGCGCGGCCATCCCGCCGTGGATCCCCGCCGGGTGTGCGTCAGTGGCATGAGCCAGGGCGGCGGGATCGCCACGGCGGTGGCGGGACTGCGCGACGACGTCGCGGCGGCTCTGGTGGACGTGCCCTTCCTGTCGCACTTCCGCCGCGCGCTGGAGATCACGAACAACGACCCGTACCAGGAGATCGTCCGCTTCCTGAAGACCCAGCGGGGCGCCGACGCCGCGGTGTTCCGCACCCTGTCCTACGTCGACGGCAGGAACTTCGCCGCCCGGGCGTCGTGCCCGGCGCTCTACTCGGTGGCCCTGATGGACCAGACCTGCCCGCCGTCGACGGTCTTCGCCTCGTACAACGCGTGGGCCCATCCGGAGAGGTCCATCGAGGTCTACCCCTGGAACGGCCACGAGGGCGGCACGGCGGAACACCGCTCGGCGCAGCTGAGGTGGCTGAAGGAGGCAGGTGTGTGAGGCGGGACCGCCGTCCCGTACGACCTGTCCGCTCCCCCACGATGCCCCGGGAGAACTCGAATGTACCGTCAGACACTCCACGACGGCTGGCGGCTGTCGGCGACCACCGGTCCGGTCCCCTCGCACATCGCGGGCCGGACGGTGCCGGCGCAGGTGCCCGGCAGCGCCCACCTCGACCTGCTGGCGGCCGGGCTGATCCCCGACCCGTACCTCGACCGGGCCGAGGAGGAGCTGGTGTGGGCGCACCGCACCGGATGGCGCTACACCCTCACCTTCGACGCGCTGCCCCTGGCGCCCGGCGAGCGCGCCGACCTGGCCTTCGACGGCCTGGACACGGTGGCCGCCGTCGAGCTCAACGGTCACCTGCTGGGCACCACGGCGAACATGCACCGGTCCTACCGCTTCGACGCGCGCCCGGCGCTGCGTCCGGGGGCCAACGAGTTGGTCGTCTCCTTCCGCCCGGCGCTGGAGTACGCGGAGGAGCAGGAACGCGAGCTCGGCCGCCCCCACAACTACCCGCATCCCTTCAACACCGTCCGCAAGACGGCCTGCAGCTTCGGCTGG
>WRCZ01000060.1 GCA_009783685.1 Actinomycetes bacterium | reverse complement strand
GTGCACGGTGGCGACGACGGCCTGCGGGTCGGCGCCGAGCACCGCGGCCAGGACCTCGCGCAGCGCGCGGTCCTCGGGGTGGGCGCGCAGGATGTCCACGTACGGGGCGAGGCTGTCGACGTCGAGGGCCTCGATGAGGTCGGCGGCGTCGGCGGGGCGGCGGAAGCCGCAGAGCCCGTCGAACGGGGAGAGCGCCACGATCATCTCGGGCTTGTGGTTGGCGTCCTTGTAGTTGCGGTGCGGGGCGTCGAGGGGGACGCCCCGGGCCTCCTCGTCGGCGAAGCCGGCCTTGGCCTGGGCGAGGTCGGGGTGGACCTGGACCGACAGCGGTGCGCCGGCGGCGAGCACCTTGAAGAGGAAGGGCAGGGTGGGGCCGAAGCGCTTGACGGTGGGTTCGCCGAGTTCGCCGGCCGGGTCGGCGGCGATGACGGCGTCCAGCGGGACCGGGCCGCTGCCGCGGTCGATGCGCGAGGGCGCGCCGGGGTGGGCGCCCATCCACAGTTCGGCCTGGGGTTCACCGGTGGGCTCGGTGCCGAGGAGCTCGGGGATGGCGGTGGTGGAACCCCAGGCGTAGGGGCGGATGGTGTTGAGGAGGCGGTTCATGCCGGTGATGGTCTCTCGGTCGAGGCTACGGCCAGGTAAACGGCGGCGAAATCCGTCAGGGCGAGGAGTTCGGCGGCGGTGTCCAGGGAGGTGCCCGCGGCGGCGGAGACCTCGCTGAGCGGGGTGTCGTGGGCGTACGCCTGCTCGCGGACCGCGGGGGCGGCGGAGCCCGGCTGGTCGGCGGCCTCCTGGAGCAGCACGATCCGCAGCCGCAGACCGTCGTGGTCCTCGACGCGGTCACGGAAGAAGTCGTCGGGGTCGGCGGCCAGGGCGCGGGTGGCGGCCAGCAGCGGGCCGTGGACGGTGAGGGCCGCGGGGAGTTCGGCGGCGAGCGCGGGCCGGCCGGCCTGGGTGGCGAGCACGGTCGCGAACCGGCGGGCGGCGGCCGCCGCGATCCGTCCCTGGCTCCACAACAGCGGGAGGGACTGGTCGAGTTCGGCGGCGAGGGTCTTGGCCGGGTTGGTGTAGGTGGCGATGGCCGGGCCGCAGCGGGCGGCGACCTCGTCGAGCCGGTCGGCGACGGCCCGCAGCGCGGCGGGGGGCGCGGCGAGGACGCCGAGGCGGTCGGCGAGGGCGAGCAGCGGGACGGCCAGCGCCCAGAACGCCCCGGTGTCGGCGGTCGTCCCGGTGGTGGTGCCGCCCGGGCTGCCGGGGGTGACGACGCCCCAGTCGGGGCCCGCGGCGGTGTTGCTGTCGGAGGCGAACGGCAGGGCCATGCCGCGGACCTGGCCGACGGCTTCGGCGAGCGGGGCGCCCGGCGGGGTGACCGCGCAGGCGGTGCAGCCGCGCCGGTAGGCCTGCTCGACCAGGTCGGTCATGCCCTGTTCGGTGCCGCGCGGGGCGAGCAGGAGCAGCAGGTCGAGGGGGCCGGCCCAACCGGGCAGGGTCCACCGGGACTGCTGCGGGGTGGGCCCGGAGGGAGTGAGGAGTTCGACCGGGCAGGTGCCCGAACTGAGCGCGCCCAGCAGGTCGGCGACGGCGGCCGCCTCGGGGCTGCTGCCGGCGATCAGCAGGGTGCGGGGGCGTCCGTCGGGCCGCAGTTCCGCCAGGCCCGCCTCCTCGGCGAGCCGAAGGGACGTGCGGACGCGCGCGCCGGCGGCGGCCACACCGAGCAGCAGCCCGTGGACGTCTGCGCGGGCGAGCGCGTCGGGGTCCTCCAGCAGGGACTCGTCGAACACTGCGACCTCCCGGTCGGATGCGGCCTGGACCGGCCCGGCGTCGGGGCCGGGCTCACACGGCCCGGTCGAGCGGGCGGGCGGCCATGTCGGGTCAGGAGGGGCGGCGGGCCTCGTCGACGAGGAGCACGGGGATCTCGTCCCGCACGGGGTAGGCCAGGCCGCAGGTGTCCGAGGTGCAGACGAGCTCGCTCGCCTCCTCGTCCTCGCGCAGCGGCGCGTGGCAGGCCGGGCAGGCGAGGATCTCCAGCAGGCTGGGTTCGACGAGCGGCATTGCGGTGTCCCTCCGGACGTGAGGCGGTGTGCAGCGGGCGGTCGAGGCGCCGGCCGCGCAGGCGGCGGCCGGTTACGGCGTCGGATGCGGCGGCCGGGTGGGGCGTGCGGCGAGCCGCCCGCTGGACCAGTGGCGTGCCCTCCGTGCGGCCCAGCCTATCGCCGTGGTTCAGGCGCGCACGATCCCCAGGACCTCGTCGCGGATGCGGGCGACGGCGGCCGCGTCGCGGGCCTCGACGTTCAGCCGCAGCAGCGGTTCGGTGTTGGAGGCGCGCAGGTTGAACCACCAGTCGCCGGAGGTGACCGTGAGGCCGTCGAGTTCGTCGAAGGTGACGTCGTCGCGGCCGGCGTAGGCGGACCGCACGGCCGCGGTGCTGGCGGCCTGGTCGGCGACGGTGCTGTTGATCTCGCCGGAGGAGGCGTAGCGGTCGTACTCGGCGACGAGGGCGGACAGCGGCCCGTCCTGGGCGCCGAGCGCGGCGAGCAGGTGGAGCGCGGCGAGCATGCCGGTGTCGGCGTTCCAGAAGTCCCGGAAGTAGTAGTGCGCGGAGTGCTCGCCGCCGAAGACGGCACCGGATGCGGCCATCTCCTGCTTGATGAAGGAGTGCCCGACGCGGGTGCGCACGGCCTTGCCGCCGTGCTCGGCCACGACCTCGGGCACCGTCCAGGAGGTGATGAGGTTGTGGATGATCGTGGCGCCGGGGTTCCTGGCCAGCTCGCGGGCGGCGACCAGGGCGGTCACGGCGGAGGGCGAGACGGGTTCGCCGCGCTCGTCGACGGCGAAGCAGCGGTCGGCGTCGCCGTCGAAGGCCAGGCCGATGTCGGCGCCGGTCTCGCGGACCTTGGCCTGGAGGTCGACGAGGTTGCGCGGGTCGAGCGGGTTGGCCTCGTGGTTGGGGAAGGTGCCGTCGAGCTCGAAGTACAGGGGCACGAGGTCGATGGGCAGCCCGTCCAGGACGGTGGGCACGGTGTGGCCGCCCATGCCGTTGCCGGCGTCCACCACGACCTTCAGCCGCCGGATGCCGGACAGGTCGACGAGCGAGCGCAGGAAGCCCGCGTAGTCGCCGAGCACGTCGCGGGCGGTGAGGGTGCCCGGGGTGGCGCCGGTGGCGGGCACCCCGGTCTGCGACCACTGCTCGGCGAGGCGTCGGATGTCGGCGAGCCCGGTGTCCTGGCCGATGGGCGCGGCACCCGCGCGGCACATCTTGATCCCGTTGTAGCGGGCCGGGTTGTGGCTGGCGGTGAACATGGCGCCGGGCAGGTCGAGGCTGCCGCTGGCGAAGTACAGCTCGTCGGTGGAGCACAGGCCGATCTCGGTGACGTCCGCGCCGCGCGAGGCGGCACCGCGGGCGAAGGCCCGGGTGAGGCCGGGCGAGGAGGGCCGCATGTCGTGGCCGACGACGATCGCGGTGGCCTCGGTGACGGTCGCGAAGGCCGCCCCGAAGATCTCGGCGAGCGGCTCGTCCCACTGGTCGGGTACGACGCCGCGCACATCGTAGGCCTTGACGATCTGCGACAAATCGGCCACTTCGCACCTCTGCTGCACGCGTTCGGACGGTTGGGGACGCATCTCGCACCCTAAGGAGCCACAACCTACCGAAGCACGGCGACCTGCCGCGTAACGGGCCCGGACTCGGCAGGAACGACCGGACGGCCCCTGGGACTTGCCGCGTTTGGAGACCCGAAGGCCACGAGACCCGCGGCCCACGGGACCCCAAGGCCAGGCCAGGGGACTCCGGACGTCCGGGACCGGGCGGGCTCTACGGCTCGGGTGACCGCAGCACCCGCAGATGGCCGCGCCGGGCGACCTCCATCGGGTCGATGTCGCGGCCCCCGGCACCGGCGGCGCGCTCCTGCGGCCGCGCCGCCTCGCGCACCGCGTTGGCCAGCGCCTCCAGGTCGTCCCCACTGGGGCGCACCGGACCGGAGTCCGTCGCCAGGCGCACCACTTCCCAGCCGCGCGGGGCGGTGAGCCGCTCCGAGTGCTCGGAGCACAGGTCGTAGCAGTGGGGTTCCGCGTAGGTGGCCAGCGGTCCGAGGACGGCCGTGGAGTCCGCGTAGACGTACGTCAGCGTCGCGACGGCGGGGCGGCCGCAAGCGGTGCGCGAACAGCGACGTACAGGGCTCACGAGGTTGGACGGTACCGCACTCTTGAGCGGGCCGCGACGACTCTCCGCCAGCTCACCCGCTCGTGTCGCCGAACCGCGTCCGGAACCGATCACTCCGGCCGCCGGGCCCTGACCTGCACGGACAGTGGGGGGCCGGGTTGCCACTACCCGAGGTAACGGCCTGCCTGCCTGCGCCGGGGGTGACGGGGTCGGTCATCAGGTGGCGTATATCCGTCATATTCCTGGCCTGATGCGGTCCCACCCCCGGCATCCGGCGACGGCGAAACGGCCGCCGTTCGCGCTTCTGCGGACAAGGGCGCGATCCCATGCTGTACGTGCCTGCTCACAGGACTAGGCTCACGTCGATGGACAGCACGGCACCCACCCCACCGACCCCTCCCGCACCGCGTCCGCGCCACCGCGACCGCCACGGGCGCGGGATGCGCGGCCCGATCGCGCCCCCGCAGGTGCCGCTCGCCCTCAGCCGCGCGGACGCCTTCGACGACCTCGTGCGGGACGCGGCGGACCGGCTGGAGCGGCGCTGGCCGCAGCTGGCGGACGTGGAGTTCGCCGTCCAGGAGGTGCCGTGGCCGCAGGACGGCCCGGCCTCGGACGGGGACCCGGTGCCGCTGGGCCGGCTGATCGGTGCGGGCAAGGACCGCCCGAGCCGGATCGTGGTCTACCGGCGCCCGGTGGAGATCCGCGCCAAGAACCGCGACGAGCGCGCGCTGCTCGTCCACGAGATCGTGGTCGAGCAGGTCGCCGAGCT
Source organism: Actinomycetes bacterium (assembly GCA_009783685.1). GTDB lineage: Bacteria > Actinomycetota > Actinomycetes > Streptomycetales > Streptomycetaceae > Actinacidiphila. The sequence goes on along the minus strand of WRCZ01000060.1, from coordinate 11,273 downwards.
GCTGGGCCTGTCCCCGGAGAACGTCGACCCCAAGTACGGCGAGGACTGAGCCCCTCCCCGCGGGCCGGACCGCCCCGCGCCGCGGCCGCGGACCGTACCCCGGCACCCCGCGGCCGGCGACCCGCGGCCCGCGCTCAGTGGTTGAGGATCTGCAGCCGGGACCCGGCCTTGGGCACGGACACCATGCCCCGGTCGTCCGGCATCGTCTGGATGGTGAACATCGGGATGCCGTCCAGCGGCAGCGCCAGCGTCCGCGACGCGTAGACCGTGCCGCCGCCGGGCTGCGGTTCGATCGTCACCGCGAAGGCGCCGCCGCCCGCGCTCTGCGGCGCCAGGGACAGCGTCGAGCCCGCCTTGACCGTGACGGTCTTGGTGACCGCGTCACCGCCGGACGTCCCGGCCGACGAGGTGATCTTCACGCTGGTGTCCTTGCCGGTGGCGGTCAGCGCGAGCGTCGAGCCCTTGGCGCGGTTGTCGGCGACGGTGGCACGGGTGTCCACCGGCGCGGTCGCGGGCAGGAACGCCAGGTCCTGCGAGCTGCCCTTGCCCCGGGTGACGCGCAGAGCGGCGACCACCGGAACCGGGCTGTGCGAGGTGCTCGACGAGATCAGCAGCGACCCGATCTCGCCCTTGGTGACGTCACCGAGGTCCACCGCGGTCGTCATCCCGCTCTTGACGTGCAGCGTCTCGTTCCCCGCCGGGGTGATGGAGCCGGTGGACGTGGCGAGCTTCAGCGTCAGGTCCGCGTCGTCGCCACTGGGGTCGAAGACCACCAGGCGCACGTCGGTGGCGTCGCCCGGGATGCCCGGCATCACCAGGCTCGTCGCCGGGTCCCCGGCGGCCGGCAGCCAGTCCGCGCCCTTGTTGCTGTCGGTGGCCTGGACGGCCGCGCCGACCCGGCCGCTGCGCGCGACGACGTGCAGCGTCAGGTCCTGCTCCTTGTCGGCGACGAGGGTGGACAGCAGCACGGGCTCCGCGCTGTCGCCCGGCACCGTGATGCCGTCCCCGGTGGACGCCTTGAGCTGGCCGTCCTTGCCGTACAGCTGGACGTCGACGACGGCCGGCGATTCGTCGGGGTTGACCAGCTGCAGGTAGTCCTGGCGGCCGGCCGCGGTGCTCGCCCCGGCGAACCAGAACTCGCTGTCCGGGACCAGGCAGGAGGTGCCCAGCAGGCCGCGGGCCGCGCCGGAGTCGATCACGGTGCTCTGCTGGACGGTCCACCCCGGCGCCAGCGAGCCGTCGGCGGTGCCGATCAGCGCGGGGGCGTCCGCCTTGTCGGTGGTGGCGGTGACCGGCTTCCCCGGCGCGGTCAGCGGCGCGATCGGCTTGGCCTTCGCCGCCGCCGGGACCAGGGACGCCGTACCGCCGCCGGCGCCCGAGGAGCCCGGCGTGAAGGACGTGTACGTGGTGTTCGCGAACTCCGACGAGGAGGGCGGCGGACACAGCAGCGTGGTGCGCTGCACCGGCAGCCGGGCGGCCGAGGCGGCGGGCGCCGCGCTCGAGTCGCTGCCGCCGGTGAGCGACGCGGCGCCGGTCAGGACGACGAGCGCGGCGACGGCGCCGGCCAGGGAGATCGTGCTGCGGTTCACCGGTGGTCGCTCCCGTCACGGTGCTGGTCGCCGTCTGCGTAGTAGCCGGCGGGGTCGTTCCGGCCGGTGTAGCCCTGTTCCCCGTAGCCGTTCTGCTCGTCGTAGCCGTTCTGGTCCGGGTAGCCGTTCTGCTCGGCGTAGCCGGGCTCGCTGCCCTGGGGGGTGTAGGCGTCGTAGCCGGGCTGCGGCGGGACGTACCCGTAGCCGTCGCCGTACGCGCCCTGCTCGGCCCCGTAGCCGCCCTGGTCGGGGTAGGGCTGCTGGCCCTGCCCCTGCGCCTGCCCCTGCCCCTCCCATGGGCCGGCCGTCTCGGCGGCCTGGGCGTAGGCGGGGTCGGCGTAGCCCTCCTGGTAGCCGTAGTCGGCGCCGGCCGGGACCGCGTACGGGTCGTAGTCCGTGCCGCCGGTGCCGTAACCGGTCTGCGCCGCGTACCCGGCCTCCTCGGACCCATCGTCCGCGGCGGCCGCGCCGGGCCCGGCGGGCTGCTCGGCGGCCTCGGGCGCCTCCGCTGCCTGCTGAGCCGCGGCCTCCGCCTCCGCTGCGGCCTGCAGGCGGCGGGCCCTGCGGCCCTCGCCCGCGGCCTGCGCCGGGACGGCAGCGGCAGCGCCCTCGGCCTCCGGCAGGTCGTCGTCGATGTCGCGGCGGCGGCCCGGCAGGGCCAGCACGATCACCACGAGCAGCAGGAACGCCTGGGCGCCGAGCCAGCCGACGTGGGTCATCGGCTCCTTGTAGGTGACGTCCAGACGGCCGCCGGACGAGGGCAGTTCGAAGCCCTGCGCCCAGCCGTCGACGGTCGTCGGGGTGAGCGGCGTGCCGTCGAGGGCGGCGTGCCAGCCGGCGGCCGCGGAGTCGGCCAGCCGCAGCACCCGGCCCGAGGGGCCGGCGGGCACGGTGGTGTGCGCCTCGACGTGGCCGGAGATCACGGAGACGGGCAGCGCGCCCTTGCTGGTGATGGTGATGCGGGAGACGGTCGTGTTGACGCGCCACAGCTCGCTGCCGTCGGTCTGGCTGACCCGGGAGAGCCCCGGGGTGCTGTCCAGGACGCGGCTGAAGGAGCGCGGCGAGCCCTTCTGGGCCAGCACGTAGCGGACCGCGTAGCCGGCCAGCCGGCTGCCCTGGTCGGCGCCGGAGCCGGCGACGAGGTTGGCGACCACGGTGTCCAGCGCGGGGTCGGCGGGGGCCGCGGCGGCCAGTTCGGCGTCACCGATCTTGGCGCCGGAACCGCGCACCAGCGCGTAGGTGACGTCGCCGGGGGTGCCGTTGAGCACCAGGGTGCGGGGCTGGTCACCGGTGGTGGCCTCCTCGGCCACGAACGCCGGGACCTGCTGCGGGTCGCCGCGCCGGATCGGGCCGCTGGCGCCGTCCGCGACCCAGGTGAACGCGGCGAGCAGCGGTGCGGCCGCCGCGGCCAGGGCGATCAGGCCGGCGACCGGCTGGCGCCAGCCGAAGCCGCTGGCGGCGATGCGCTCCTTGGCGCCCTCGGCGCCGACCGCGGCGGCGGCCAGCAGTGCGAGGCCGTAGACCAGGGTGGCCGGGCCCGCCCAGTTCTTGCCGTTCTCGATGACGGCGAACAGCAGGCCGGCCAGGGCGGCGGCCCAGGCCGCGGTGACGGCGGTGCGGCGGGTGCCGCGCATCAGGGCGGCGAGCGCGGCCAGCAGCACGCCGACGAGCAGCAGGCCACCGGACGCCTTGGGGCCGCCGGGGCTGAGCAGCAGCAGGTCGAGGCCGGAGGCGCTCTCGGTGCCGTAGGGCAGGCCGGCCTCGTGCAGCAGGCGGCCGGGGTGACCCAGCAGGGTCAGCGACCAGGGCGCCAGCAGCACCATGGGGGTGATCAGCAGCGCGGCCGAGCGCAGCACGTGCGGGACGACGAGCTGGGCGGCGCCGCCGACCAGCCGCCAGCCGAGGACGGCCGCCGCGAGCGCCACGGCTATCAGCCAGGTCACCGGCGTGAACGCGGTGGTGAAGGTGAGCATGAGGGCCAGCGCCCAGGTGGCGCGCCAGCCGGGCCGCACCCCGCGCTCGACGGCGGACTCGCCGAGCTGGAGCCCGGCGTAGGACACGGCCGCGCGGGCCATCAGCGGCAGCAGGATCGCCAGCACCGCGGTGCCCAGCCGCCCGGCGGCCAGCGCCCCGGTCGCGGCGGGCAGGAAGGCGTAGGCGACCGACGCCCAGGCGCGCAGCAGCCGCGACTCGACCAGCGGGCGCGAGGCGAAGTAGGCGGTGACGCCGGCCAGCGGCACGGAGGCGACCAGGAACAGCGTCAGCGTCAGGCTGGTCGAGCCGAACAGGACGGTCGCGAAGAGGGCCAGGACCGCGATGTAAGGGGGTGCGGACTCGGTGCCGCCGGTGCCCAGCGCGTGCCAGGACCCGGCGTACGTGCCCCACAGGTCCGAGGCCCCGGATCCGGCCGGCAGCAGGGCGCCGCCGGAGAGGATCCCGCCGCCCAGCAGGGAGCGGCAGGCGGCCAGCGACACGACGAGCAGCACGGCGAAGAGCACCGGGCCGGGCTTCCGCGCCAGCCGCTTGAGCCGCGCGAACTGCTCGACCTCCAGGAACTCGCCGTCCTCGTCGCCCGGCCCGGACTCGACGGCGCCGCCGTGGCGGCCGGCCGCCGCGGTGGACGCGTCGGCGCGGCCGGCGATGTTGCTGACGACCTGGTCGACGGTGGCGCGGACGGTGGCACCCGGCGGCGGGAACAGCGGGCGCAGTTCGGACGGCGGTACGGCGCCGCGGCCGCGTCTGTGCCGGGCGCCCAGCAGCCGGCCGGGCCGCAGCAGGACGCCGAACAGGCCGACGATCTCGTCGACGGCCTGGCCGGGCACCTTGCCGACGAGGTAGGCGAGGGTGCGCAGCAGGGTGCCGACGACGATCCGCAGGGCCACGTACGGCAGCAGCGGGCCACGGGTGTTGGCCAGCAGCGTGTAGACCGCGCCGGCCTTGTCGACGCGGTGCGGGTTGACCGCGGAGCGCCCCGCGCAGTCCACCGGGCGGCGCTCGCGGGAGGCCGCCTCGGCGTGGCGCAGCACCGCGTCGGGGGCCACCAGGACGCTGTGCCCCGCGGACTGGGCGCGCCAGCAGAAGTCCACGTCGTCGCGCATCAGGGGCAGCCGGCGGTCGAAGCCGCCCAGCTCCTCCCACACGTCGCGGCGCACCAGCATGCCCGCGGAGGACACCGACAGCACCTGGCGCACCTGGTCGTGCTGGCCCTGGTCCTGCTCGCGGCGCTCCAGCCCGGTCCAGCGGCGGCCGCTGCGGGCGATGCTGACGCCCACTTCGAGCAGCTGCCTGCGGTCGTACCAGGAGCGGAGTTTGGGGCCGATGATCGCGGCCGAGGGCGTCGTCTCCGCCGTGCGCAGCAGGGCGGCCAGGGCGCCGGGGTCGGGCTCGCAGTCGTCGTGGAGCAGCCACAGCCACTGCACGGGCTCGCCGTGGGGCGCCGGGGCCTCGTCGTAGGAGTCGTCGTTCCAGGTGCGGTTGACGGGGTCCCAGCCGCTGCGGCGCGCGGCGAGGTACGGCAACTGCTCGGCGGTCAGCGGCGGGGCGGTGCGCACGGCCTCGTCGACGGCGGCACCGAAGCCGGTGCGCCGGGCGAGGTGGAGGACGCGCTGGTCGCCGAGCGCCTCGGCGAGCAGGCGGGCGGATTCGTCGGCGCTGCCGGTGTCCGCGGCGATGACGTCCTGGACCGGGCGGTCCTGGGAGAGCAGCCCGTCGAGGGCCTTGCGCAGCCAGCGCGCGCCGTCGTGCGCGACGAGCACGGCGGTGACGACGTGGCGCGGGAACTCAGGGGTGCCGGCCGGATGGACGGCCGGTGATGGGCTGTTCACGGACATCGAGGTTCTGGCCCCGGTTCGCTGGACTGCGGTGGACGCAATCGCCCCGCTTGGTGCGGGACGGACGTCTCGGACGGCCCCCCACACTAACGGCTCACACCGTCGGCGCCGTCCGGGTGTGAGAACAACAGCAGCCCGCCTGCCCCGCCGGACGGCGGGCAGGACGGGCTGGAAGACGGCTTTTCCCGGGCCTGCGCGGGGTCGGCGCGCAGGGGCGGGGCGTCAGCCGGACCTCAGACGACGCCCTTCTTCAGGCGCCGCCGCTCGCGCTCGGACAGGCCGCCCCAGATGCCGAAGCGCTCGTCGTTGGCGAGCGCGTACTCCAGGCAGTCGGACCGGACTTCGCAGGCAAGGCAGACTTTCTTCGCCTCGCGCGTGGAACCGCCCTTTTCGGGGAAGAACGACTCAGGGTCGGTCTGCGCACACAGCGCGCGCTCCTGCCAGCCGAGTTCCTCGTCGGCCTCCTCGGCCAGCAGCAACTGGAACTGCTCGGTCATGCGCGCCCCTCGTCTGTCGTGCTTCCCCGTGATGGTGCCTGCCGCCATCCCTGTACGGCTGAACGACACGAGTGAAATTACAAGTGCGTGGATCCAGGCCAGTCAAGCGGAGATCTGCTATTGGGCCCGTTATTCACTCCGCTGAACCAAGGGGTGACAGAAAGTGTTGAAATCATCTCAAAAACCCGCATGCGTCAACCCCGGCCCTGCCGACCCACCGTTCACACTTCGTCAGACGCAGGGGCATCGCGCCCCGTTCCGCCCTCCGGAGTGAAGCGTTGTGGATCACATTTCGATCACAGAAGTACAACGTCACATCTGGCGGCGCGTTCTCCCAGACCGGAATCGGATCTGCATCGGATCTGCACGGATGCCGCACCACCTATCCCCACCCTCCCATGCACAAACCTTTCCGCACCGGTCGTTACCGGATCAGGTGAACCTGAGCGACATACCGGACATCCGTTTGACAAGCAGCCCGGCCGCCCGGTCTTCTTGAGCGCATGTACGCCGAGCAGCACGCGCCCTTCCGGACTCGCCGATGCGAGTCCTGCTGCGTCGCGCTCGCGCAGAGCTGTTGTTGTTCCTGTCGTTGCCGCTGATCCCCTTGCCCGGGCCGCTTCCCGGACCCGGCACTTCCCGCATCATGCGCATCACGAGGAACACACCCCATGGACTCCGCGTACTCCGACGTCGCGATCGCCGGTGACCCGCTCGCTCTGCCCCACCTGCTCCCCCCGGTGCCCCAACACCCCGGCACCGTCGCCGAGTTCGCCGGACTCGCCCGCACCGTCGCCGCCGACCGCGCGCGCTGGGCGCCGCTGGTGCGCTACGACGCCACCACCCGCTGGTACGCCCGCCTGCAGACCGGCCCCGGCTACGAGGTGTGGCTGCTGAGCTGGCTGCCCGGGCAGGGCAGCGGCCTGCACGACCACGGCCGCTCCTCCGGCGTGCTCACCGTGCTCGACGGCAGCCTGCGCGAGCGCGCGCTGACCGCCCGCGGCGAGACCGGCCGCACCCTGTCCCCCGGCCGGCAGCGGGCGTTCGCCCCCGGCTACGTCCACGAGGTGGTCAACGACTCCCTCGAACCCGCGGTGAGCCTGCACGTCTACTTCCCCGGCCTGACCGAGATGACGCCGTACGCGTGCACGCCGGCGGCGCACGGCCGGCCCGCGGGCGCCCCCGCCGGGCACTGAACCCGCCGGGGCCGGCGGCGGGCCTGCAAGACTGGGCCCCATGCGAATCGTGGTTCTGGCCGGAGGCATCGGAGGCGCCCGCTTCCTGCGCGGCCTCAAGGCAGCAGCGCCGGAGGCGGACATCACCGTCATCGGCAACACCGGAGACGACATCCACCTGTTCGGGCTGAAGGTCTGCCCCGACCTCGACACAGTCATGTACACCCTCGGCGGTGGCATCCACGAGGAGCAGGGCTGGGGCCGGGCCGACGAGACGTTCACCGTCAAGGAGGAACTCGCCGCCTACGGGGTGGGGCCCGAGTGGTTCGGGCTCGGCGACCGCGACTTCGCGACCCACATCGTCCGCACCCAGATGATCGGCGCCGGCTACCCGCTCAGCGCCGTCACCGAGGCGCTGTGCGCCCGCTGGCAGCCCGGGGTGCGGCTGCTGCCGATGTCCGACGACCGCGTCGAGACCCACGTCCTGGTCGAGGCCGACGGCGAGCGCAAGGCCGTGCACTTCCAGGAGTACTGGGTGCGGCTGCGCGCCTCGGTGCCCGCGCAGGCCGTCGTGCCCGTCGGCGCGGAGGCGGCCAAGCCCGCGCCCGGCGTGCTGGAGGCCATCGCCGCCGCCGACGTGATCGTCTTTCCTCCGTCCAATCCGGTGGTCAGCATCGGCACCATCCTGGCCGTGCCCGGCATCCGCGAGGCCATCGCCGAGGCCGGCGTGCCCGTGGTGGGCCTGTCCCCGATCATCGGCGACGCCCCGGTGCGCGGCATGGCCGACAAGGTGCTGGCCGCGGTGGGCGTCGAGTCCAGCGCCGCCGCGGTCGCCACCCACTACGGCAGCGGGCTGCTCGACGGCTGGCTCGTCGACACCGTCGACGCGGACGCCGTCGCCGGCGTCGAGGCGGCCGGCATCCGCTGCCGCGCCGTCCCGCTGCTCATGTCCGACCTGGACACCACGACCCGGATGGCCCGCGAGGCGCTCGACCTGGCCGAGGAGGTGCGCGCGTGAACTCCCCCGCTCCCACGCCGCGTTACGAGGTCTTCGGCGTGCCCGGCATCGGTGAGGTGCAGCCCGGCGCGGACATCGCCAAGCTCGTCGCCGCCACCGGGGTCGCGCTCGCCGACGGCGACGTCCTGGTCGTCACCTCCAAGATCGTCAGCAAGGCCGAGGGCCGGCTGGTCCGCGCCGAGGACCGCGAGGCCGCCATCGACGCCGAAGCGGTCCGGCTGGTCGCCCGCCGCGGGCCGACCCGCATCGTGGAGACCCGGCACGGCTTCGTGATGGCCGCGGCCGGCGTCGACGCCTCCAACACCCCGGCCGGCACCGTGCTGCTCCTGCCCGAGGACCCGGACGCCTCGGCCCGCCGCATCCGCCAGGGCCTCTACGAGGACCTGGGTGTCCGGGTCGGCGTCGTCGTCACCGACACCTTCGGCCGCCCCTGGCGCAACGGCCTGACCGACGTGGCCGTCGGCGCCTGCGGCGTCCGCGTCCTGGACGACCTGCGCGGCGGCGAGGACGCCCACGGCAACCCGCTCAACGTGACGGTCACCGCCACCGCCGACGAACTGGCCGCGGCCGGCGAACTGGTCAAGGGCAAGACCGCCGGCATCCCCGTCGCCGTGGTGCGCGGACTGCCCGCCGTGGTCGACCCCGCGCCCGCCGACGACGACCCGGGGGCCCGCGTCCTGGTCCGCCGGGCCGCCGACGACATGTTCCGGCTCGGCACCTCCGAGGCCGTCCGCGAGGCCGTCTCGCTGCGCCGCACCGTCCGCGAGTTCACGAGCGAACCCGTCGACCCCGCCGCCGTGCGCCGGGCCGTGGCCCTCGCGGTCACCGCGCCCGCCCCGCACCACACCACCCCCTGGCGCTTCGTCCTCCTGGAGACCCCCGAGGTGAGGACCCGCCTCCTCGACGCCATGCGGGACGCCTGGGAGGCGGACCTGCGCCGGGACGGCTTCTCCGAGGCCAGCATCACCAAGCGGCTGCGCCGCGGCGACGTCCTGCGCCGCGCCCCCTACCTCGTCGTCCCCTGCCTCGTCGCCGACGGCGCCCACCCCTACCCCGACGACCGGCGTGCCGCCGCGGAGCGCGAGATGTTCGTGGTCGCGGCGGGGGCGGGCGTGCAGAACTTTCTCGTGGCGCTCGCCGGGGAGGGGTTCGGCTCCGCCTGGGTCTCCTCGACGATGTTCTGCCGTGACGTCGTCCGCGAGGTCCTCGGTTTGGATCCCGGGTGGGATCCCATGGGAGCGGTGGCCGTTGGGCGGCCGGCGGGGGCGCCTCCGGCGCGGGGTGAGCGGGGGGCTGACGCCTTCATCGCGGTGCGGTAACCCTTTCCTTGTCCCGTAAGCGTGCGGGCCGCTCCTTTTTCTCCCACCCGCCCACCCGTTGAACTGGTCCGTCAAGTGGACGTCTCTGGTGGGTGGGTCGGGGCCGCCGGCCCGGTATCTCCTCGGAACTGTGCGTGCGGCCCTTTGCACTACGGCACCCGGGTGGATGCACAGTTCCTGCGGGGACACCGCCCCACCGTCCCCTCCGCTCTCGTCGGCGGCTGACAGCCCGGTGGGGGGTGAACAGGTACTCCCGGGTTGCCCGGGAAGAGCCCCTCACCCCCTCCCGGTCGTCAGCCGCCGACGAAGCAGGAGGGGACGGTCCGGGAGTGTCCCCGCAGGAACTTTGCATACTCCCGGGTACGGGCACGGAGTAGGTGGCACGCACAGTTCCGAGGAGATACTCCCGGGGCGGCCCCGACCCACCCACAGGAAACGTTCACCTGACGGACTGGTGCAACGGGTGGGCGGGTGGGAGAAAAGTGGACAAACCCGCAGGGTTGCGCGACGTTCAAGATGTGAGCCCCGCCCGCCTGGTATGGATCAACGTGGGACGTCCGAAGGACGTCGCGTGGCACGGCCGCACCGTCCACACCGGCGTGTGGAAGACCCGCGTCACCGGGCCGAGAATGGTGCGGCGGCTCAACGTGGACGGCGACGGCCAGGGCGACCTCGCCGGTCACGGCGGCGAGATGCGGGCCGTGCTGGTCTACCAGCTCGCCTCCTACCGCCACTGGGAGCGGGAGCTGTCCCGCGACGACTTCGTCCCCGGCCAGTTCGGCGAGAACTTCACCGTCGACGGCCTCGCCGACGACGAGGTCTGCATCGGCGACCGCTACCGCATCGGCGCCGCGCTGTTCGAGGTGACGCAGCCGCGGGTGACCTGCTACCGGGTGGGCCTGCGGATGGACGAGCCCCGGATGGCGTCGCTGATGGTCGCGCACGGCCGGCCCGGCTTCTATCTGCGGGTGCTGGAGGAGGGCGAGGTCGAGGAGGGGCAGGACGTCGTCCGGGTGGCGCAGGGGCCCGGGCGGCTGACGGTCGCCGCGGCGGACGCCCTGCTGTACCGGTCGGAGCACCCCCGCGACGAGCTGGAGCGGGCGCTGCGGATCGAGGCGCTGAGCCCGGGGTGGCGGGCGTCCTTCGAGGCGCTGCTGCGGCAGGAGGGCCCGGGGGCCGGCAACGTCGGGCTGACGGCGGAGGCGTCGGCGCCGCCGCCCGCGTGGCCCGGGTTCCGGCCGCTCGCGGTCACCAGGATCGACCGGGAGAGCCGGGGCGTGCGCTCGCTGTGGCTGGCCGAGCCGGGCGGCACCCCGCTGCCCGCGGCGGCGCCGGGCCAGTACCTGACGCTGCGGCTGGACCCGGGCGGCGGCGGGGCGCCGCTGGTGCGCAGCTACTCGCTGTCGGGGCCGCCGGACACCGGCACGTACCGGATCAGCGTGAAGCGGGAGCCGAAGGGCGCGGCGGGCACCGTGCTGCACACCCGCGTGGGGGTCGGGGACCGGCTGCAGGTCGCCGCGCCGCGCGGCACGTTCACCCTCGCGGACGGCTCGGGCCCGCTGGTCCTGGCGTCGGCCGGGGTGGGGGCGACACCGCTGCTGGCGATGCTCAACGTGCTGGCCGAGCAGCCCTCGCGGCGGCCGGTGTGGTGGCTGCACGGGGCGCACGACGGCGGCTCGCACGCGTTCGCGGCGGAGAGCCGGCGGCTGCTGGCCCGGCTGCCGGGGGCGAGGGTGCGGATCTGCTACAGCCATCCGCGTCCTGAGGACCGGGCGGGCGCGGACTACGCCGGGGCCGACTACACGGACGCCGGGCACCTGGACGCGGGCGTGCTGGAGCGGGCCG
>WRCZ01000059.1 GCA_009783685.1 Actinomycetes bacterium | reverse complement strand
TTGACGATCCTCCCGGCGGCCCCGGCCAGGCCGAACCAGGCGACCCGGTCCAGCTCGGGGAACTCCCGCAGCGTGCCGGAGCCCCGCGGCCACTCCATGGTGAACGTGCCGGGCACGACCGCGTCCGGGTCGAGGTCGCCCTCCAGCGCCCACACGGTGACGATCTTCCCGCCGGACTGCCGGACCTCGCCGAGCGGGACCGGCGTCCCGTCCGGCACCGGCAGCCCCAGCTCCTCGCGGAACTCCCGCCGGGCGGCGGCCTCCGGGCCCTCGTCCTCGTCGTACTCGCCCTTGATCACGGACCACGCGGCGGCGTCCCGGCGGGCCCAGAACGGCCCGCCCATGTGACCGAGGAGCACCTGGGGCCCGCCGCCCCCGCGGCCGTCCCCGTCCTCGTCGCCGACGCCGCCCTGCCGGCGGAACAGCAGGATCCCCGCACTGCGCTTGGCTGCCACGCCCCCAGTGTGCCCGCCGCCACCGATGAGTTCGCCGCGCCGCCCCGGTCTCATGGGGGACGATCACCACTGCCACGAAGGGACCCGTCGATGGCCACCGAGAACCCGCTGCCCGACTTCGGACCGGTGACGCGCGGCATCGTGCTGCTCGCCGCGAACGTCGGCGACGACCGGCTCGCGGGGCCCACGCCGTGCCCCGAGTACCGGGTGCGGAACCTGCTGGGGCACCTGCTCGGCCTGAGCATCGCGTTCCGGGACGCGGCCCGCAAGGACCTCGGCCCGACCACCGGCACCGAGCCGGGCACGTACATGCCGGACATCGACGACGCCGGCCAGTGGCGGGCGGAGCTGCCCGAGCGGCTGGACGAGGTGGCCGCAGCCTGGCGGGACCCGGTCGCCTGGGAGGGCATGACGCAGGCCGGCGGCTTCACCTTCCCGGCCGCCGACGCGGGCCGGGTGGCGCTGAACGAACTCACCGTCCACGGCTGGGACCTGGCCCGTGCCACCGGCCAGCCCTACGCGCCCGACCCGGTGGCCCTGGAGTCCTCGCTGGCGATGCTCGCCCCCGGCGCCCACGACCGCCCCGCCGACGCGCCCTTCGGCCCCGCCGTCGAGATCCCCGAGGGCTCCCCCCTCCTCGACCGCGTCATCGCCCTCAGCGGCCGCAACCCCTCCTGGACGCCCTGACCGCGCCCGGCCGCCGGCCGCTCAGCGCGGATACGGGCTGAACGTGTGCTCGGGCGGCGTGAGTTCGGAGGACAGGATCGGGGAGTCGATGTCCCCGGCGAGCAGGCCGGCGAGGAAGGCGGTGGCGGTGACGGGGTACGTCTCCCACTCGGTGAGGTCGTCGATGAAGACCATGACCGGCCAGGAGTCCGGCGGCGTCCCGGGCCGCACCAGCCACGTCAGATCCCCGGCGTCCTTGGTGCCGGCCCACACCACCAGCGTCGTCCCGGCCTCCTCGGTGACCTCGTCGGGCCACTCCTCGTGCATCTCCCAGCGGTCCTCGAGCTCCTCGGTGTACCCGTCGTTGCGGGTGATCAGCCCCTGGCCGGCCCGGGAGTCCTCGGGGACCAGCAGCGTGATGTGCCGGTCGAACCGGCCGTGCCCGTAGGTGTCGGCGAGTTCCTTGTAGTCGGCGGGCAGGCCGTGCCCGAGCCGCCGCTCCACATCGGCCCAGTCGGTGGCCGGCGGCGCCTCGGCCGGCGGCGGGACCAGGTGGAGGAGGCGCGTCAGCGGGGTGGTCATCGGCGTTCCGCCCTTCCCTCGATCGGTGTCCGGCGTGCCGCCCAGCATCGCACAGCGCCGCGCACCGAACGGCGAGCCGGGTCAGCCGCTCCAGAGGTGGGGTCACGGCGTCCGGTCAGTGGCAGGTGTTCAGGATGGTGATGGTGTTGACGTTGGGGTTCTTGCGCCATGCGCGTCGCTGCTTGGGGTCCGAGCTGTGAGGGCTGAACGCGAATCCCTGCGGGCTCGTGGCGTGGATGGTCACCCCGACGGGACGCAGGTCGTGCTCGTTGCGGTAGACGGGGGTGACGGTGTACGTCACGACGTGCCCGTGCTTGCCCACCGCCTTCGCGATCTGGTCCTCGTAGTACGACATGATCGGCGAGTTGGTCACGCGGTGCATGGCGACGAAGTTCTCCGGGATGGTGTTCGACCCGCCCAGTGACGCGGCGAGCAGGTGGCCGCGGTTCATCTCGTAGCTGCTGTCCCAGCCGGGGAGGCTGTCCTCGTCGATCTTCGGGCCGGTCTTCTGGCCCAGCATGTGCTGGTGGATCTCCGCCGTCACCGGGCCGGGCCGGTTCAGTTCGTCCACCGGGCTGTAGGTGACGTTGCCGCCCCAGGTGACGTCGGTCGGCTCGCCGTCCTTCCATCCCGGCAGTTCCCGGTACCTGGATTCCAGCTCCAGCGGGTCGATCCACGCGAACGGGTTCGCCACGTACGTCTGGGCGTTGGGGGCCGGGTCGAGGCCGAGCGGGTCGGGGGAGGCGTAGCGCGCGCTCTGCGGGTCGTAGTGCCGGAAGTAGTTGAAGTTCCAGCCGGTCTCGGCGTCCGCATACTGCCCGGGGAAGCGCAGCGGGCAGTCGACGGTGTCGGCGTCCGGGTCGGTGACCGGCACGCCCCACAAGGTGGTGCGCTGCTGCCAGGCCAACGTGCCGTCGAGTCCGACCAGTTCGGTGGGACGGCCGGTCATGTCGGTGACGATCGCGTGGAAGCGGGCGTCGGTGCCGTCCCGGCCGTCGTGGTCGAGCTGGGCGAGCGGACGGTAGGTCCCGGGCAGGTACTCCCAGGTGGTCGTGCGGCCGTCGGCCGTGGTCTGCTCGGCCAGCTGCGTGCCGGCCCAGCTGAAGCGGACCTCCTCGGCGACGGTGCCGTCCGCGGCGTGGCGCCGCTTGGCGATGCGACGGCCGGCGGGGTCGTACCGGTAGGTCCAGCGGGTGCCGTCGGGGGTGATCGTGGCGGTCAGCTGGTCGTGCGCGTTCCAGTCGAACGACCGCACCTGGCGCTGACCGTTGAGGAGCCGCCGGATGCTGCGTACGACGCGGCCCTGCGCGTCGTACTCGTACCGGGTGCGCCCGGCCCGCCGGAGCCGGCCGCCGTCGAACTCCCGTGCGGTGTCGTCGGGCCGGTCCAGGGGCGTGGCGGCCCGCGTGAGGTTGCCCAGGGCGTCGTAGGCGTAGTCCTCGGTCCAGCCGCGGGCCCGGACGGCGGTCACCCGGCCGGCCGTGTCGAGGTCGAACGTCCTTGTGCCGGTGGTGAGTTCGTGGAGTTCGGTGAGCAGGTCGTCGGCCCGGTAGCGGTAACTGCGCTCCTGGACCGGGGCGCCGGGTCCGGCGGGGCCGAGCACGGTCTGGCCGGTGAGGCGCCCGGTGCCGTCCCATTCCTGGGTCAGCGTCACGCCGGGGCCGGCGCTGCGCAGGATCTCGCGGCCCAGCTCGTCGCGGCCGAACTCGGTGCGGTGGCCGCCCAGGCCCATGGTCTGCGGCAGGCCGGTGTCGTCGTAGGTCCAGGTGGAGACGATCCCGGTCGGGGTGGTGCGCGCCACCGGGCGGCCGAGCACGTCGTACGACCACGCCGTGCGGCGGCCGTTGACGGTCTCGGCGAGCACGCGTCCCATCAGGTCGTGCTCGTAGCCGATCCCCGCGTCGGCGTTGGCCGAACGCACCAGGTTGCCGGCCTCGTCGTAGCCGAACTCGGTGGTGCCGCCGGCGTCGGTGAAGGCCACCACGCGGCCGAGCACGTCGCGGGTGAAGACGACGCGCTCGCCGGCGCCGTTGCTGCGCTCGGTGAGCTGGCCCGCCGCGTCGTAGGCGTAGGCGAGGCTGCGCCCGGTGAAGTCGGTCTCGCCGACCAGGCGGCCCGCCGGGTCGTAGGTGTAGGTCCAGCGCTGCCCCTGCGGGTTGGTGACCGCGGTGAGCCGCTGTTCGGTGTCGTGGGTGAAGGCGTACGCGGCGCCGTCGGAGCCGGTGCTGTCCGCGGTCGTCCCGAAGTGCCCGGCGGTCTGCGAGGAGGTCCGGCCGGTGGCGTCGGTGTGGGTGAGCGCGTTGCCCTCGGCGTCGTACGTCCACTCCTCGCGCCGGCCGTCGGAGCGCTCCAGCCACAGCAGCTGCCCCTCGGTGGTGAAACCGAACCGGACCGTGCCGCCGAGCGCGTCGGTGCTCTCGGCGATGCGGCCGAAGGCGTCGCGGCGCGCGGTGGTGGTCCGGCCGAGCTGGTCGGTGACCGCGACCGGCAGGCCGGCGGCGTCGTGCACCAGCTCCTGCCGGGCGCCGAGCGGGTCGGTGACCGCGACCAGGTCGCCCGCGTCGTCGTAGGTGTACGCGGTCCTGGCCCCCGTCGGGTCGGTCGAGGCGAGGACGTTGCCGGCCTCGTCGTACGCGGTGCGCCAGACGCGGCCCACCGGGTCGGTCAGCTCCACCGGCCGGCCGCGCCGGTCGTAGGTGACGACACTGCTGGTGCCGTCGGGGTAGGTGATCGAGGTGATGTTGTCACCCGCGTCGTAGGTGTAGCGGCTGGTGCGGCCGAGCGGATCGGTCGCCGAGGTGCGCAGCCGGCCGCCGGCGTCCCACTCCTGCACGGCGACCGCGCCGGTCGGGTCGGTACTGCGCACCAGTCGCAGGGCCTCGTTGAACTCGAAGCGGGAGGTGTTGCCGAGCGCGTCGGTGAAGGTGGTGGTGCGGGTCTCGTCGTCGTAGGCGAAGGTGTTGGACAGGATGCCGTCGCTGCCCTCGGTGCGCACCACGCGTCCGGCGGTGTCGTAGGTGTAGGCGTACGCCGTGCCGTTGCGGTCGGTCCAGCCGGTGATGCGGTGGCCGTCGTCGTAGGTGAACCGGGCGGGCAGGCCCGAGGAGTTGATCACCTCGACCAGGTCGCCGCGCGCGTCGTAGCCGTAGCGGGCGAGCACCGTGGCGGTGCCGGGGCCGTCGGTGTCCAGCAGCCGGAAACCGGTGATGCGCGGCAGGTCGGGGTGCCGGTCGACGGCCACCCGGTAGCCGCCGTGGTGGGTGATCAGTGCGGGCGCGTCGTCCTCGCCCCAGGCGATCTCGATCCGGCGGCCGTTGCGGTCCTCCACTCCGGTCAGCCGCAGGGTGACGGTGCCGTCCAGGCCGGCGGTGGTGCGCGGGTGGTGGAACTCCAGCACCTGCCCGGTCGACGGATTCCTGATCTGCATGGGGTCGTTGGGGACGCCGCTCCACATCAGGCCCAGCTGCGGCCCCGCGTGCGGCAGCACGGCCACCCCCGGCCGCGGCGGCGGGTACTGCAGCCGCATGCCGTCGTCGGCGGCGAACACCACGCCGTCGGCGTCGAGTTGCAGGCGCTGGTCGAGGGTGGAGGCCCAGGTCGGCCCGAACCACACGCCGTTGCGGTACGACGACATGTGGGTGCGCTCCAGCCGCAGCGGCAGCGCGCCCGGCAGGTGCACGTCCGTGACGGGCAGGAGCATGGCACCGGAAGCGGTGTCGACGGGGTCGCTCAGGCAGTGCCGGTGGTGCCCGGGGACGTCGTCGCCGGGCCCGTGGTGGGAGCGCAGGTCGCCGGCGCTCCGCTCGGCGTCCTTGACCGCCGTCGAGGCCGCCTTGCCGGTCCTGTCGGCCCCGGCCTTGGCGGCGGCCGCCGCGCCGGTGCCGCCGGCCACGTGCGGGTCGTGGTGGTGGCCGCCGCTTCCGTGGTGGTGTCCCTTGGCCTTGCCGGCGAGGTCGCCCTCGACCTGGTCGAAGTGGTCGGCGGCCTTGTGCACGTGGTCGGCGATCCGGTGGTGGCCGTGGCCGAGGCCCTTGGGCACCTTCTGCGCGATGTGGTCGATGATCTCGACGACTGGCTTGGCGAGCTTGTTCGCGAGACTCAACGGCTCATCCCGTCTTGAAGGTCAGGCCGCCGACCTCGGAGTAGAAGGCGTGGCCGTGGGAGAGGTTCGCCTCGGCCTGGTCCTTGATGGTGTTGGCGTGGGTGCGCATCATCGCCGTGTCGAGCTTCAGCCCGGGCGCGGGGGCGCCGACCGCGACGTGGGCGACCTCCTCCAGCAGCAGCTGGGAGACGGCGTGTTCGATCTGCTCCTTGAGCGGGCCGATGGTCTTGTCGACGAGGATGCCGAGGACCTCCTGCTCGAACCGCTTGAGGATGCCGTCCATGAGCTTGTTCTGCAGCTCGATCTCGGCGACCGCGGCGGCCTCGGACAGGCCGAGGGTGAACACCGCGGCGGCCTGATCGCCGATCAGTTCACCGGCGGCGATGCCGAGTTGGACGATGCACTCGTCCTTCATCCCCTCCACGCCGAGCGCGGCGAGGTCCAGGGCGTCGGCGAGGACATGGCAGCCCTCGATGAGGGTCTTCATGTGGCCCTGGGTCTGCGAGCCCCACACCTCGGCCAGCGCGGTGTACGACTGCGCCGCGTAGCTCTCCTGGAGGCCGCCGGTCACCACGCCGTGGGTGACGTCGTGCGAGCTCTGGCACGAGTCGGCGTACCGGCGCAGGCCCTTGGCCGCGTCACGCAGCTGGTCCTCGTCGATCTCGGGCCAGTTGAAGCCGAGGATGTTGACGACCTCGGCGAGCCAGTGCGGCAGGTTGATCGACACGGGTCTGCCCCCCATTCCCCTTTGCAGACACGAGCGGACGATGCAGGCACCGTTCGCAGGTAAGACGCCGGATCCGTGCCAACAGGTCTTCAAGAAGGGGTAGTTGTCCGGCAAAGGCTGGACATGCCAGGACCCGGCGGGGGAGCGGTCCCCGCCGGGTCCTGTCCGCGGCCTCGACGGCCGCGGGGTTGCTTACCGGTAGGACTTCAGGAAGTCCTCGGTCGGCGAGCCGACGCCGGTGGCGTTGTCGTAGCCGCGGACGGCGTTGAGCGAGGTGTCCTGGCCGAAGGCGACCAGGCGGACCCGCAGCGAGCCGCTGATGACGCCGAAGTCGGCGACGTTGCTCAGCGGGGTGCTGGTGTGCTGGGCCTGCTTGTCCACCACGTCACGGAACAGCTTGGTGCGGTCGTAGATGCCCGGGTTGGCGAACCCGAGGCCGCGACCGTGCCGCGCCTGGATGATGTCGGCCTGGACCGCGGCGAACTCCGGGCAGGAGACGCTGGTGCCGCCGTAGCCGGCCTCGCTGTAGTCGGCGCCGTCGCTGATGCCGACGAGCACCGAGGTGTACAGGTCGCCGTTCATGGAGACGTCGGGCGTCACGCGCTGGGCGGTCTTGCTGGTCGCCCCGGTCATCAGGGTGTGCGACAGCGAGTTCGGCACGACGCCGCGCTGGTACGCGGGCTGCGCGAAGTCCTCGCTGGTGCCGCCGCCACCGCCGAAGTAGAACGGCGCCGGCACGGCCGGCTCCCAGCTCTTGCCGTCGGCGGAGAGGTTGGAGCGCAGGGTGCCCATGTCGGTCTCGAAGCCGTAGGCGCCCTCCTTGCTCTTCAGGCCGAGCGCGGTGCCGCCGACCGAGGTCACCCACGGGTCGGAGTCCGGCCAGTTGGCCTGGGCGCGCGAGGTGTCGGTCTGGCAGTTGGCACCGGTGGCCGCGGCCAGCGGGCTGCTGTCACCGCAGTCGCCGGCGGAGAAGCTGACGCCGATGCCCTCGATCGCGGCCTGCTTGAAGACCTGCTCGTAGGCGGCGATCTCCGAGGCGGTGACGTCCGCGTTGTCCGTGGTGTGCATGATCTCGCCCCACGAGTTCGAGATCACGTCCGCCAGGTGGTTGTCGACGACGGTGCTGATCGCGCCCAGCAGGTCGTCGTCGGTGCAGGAGTTGGCGCCGACGTAGACGACGTTGGCGTCCGGGGCGAGCCCGTGCACCATCTCGACGTCCAGGGCCTCCTCGGGCGCCCAGCCGTCCGGACCGCCGCACAGGTCCTGGTACTCCCACTTCGAGGAGTCCACGACCTCCTTGTACTGGCCGGACTTGAACGCCTTGTCACCGTGGTTGACGGCGTACTGGTTGGCGTCCGACTCCATGGTGGAGCTGCCGTACGCGTCGATGATGGCGACCGTGGCGCCCTTGCCCGTCAGGCCGGAGGCGGTGATGCCGTACGCCTTGCGCAGCTGCGACGGGTAGAACGAGCACTGGTCGAACGGCACGTCCTTGTTGGTGTAGCCGGCCGGCGCGCCCTTGGCGGTCTTCTGGCCCCAGTAGTCCGAGCACGTCGGGTCGGTGGGCAGGCCCGCGGCGGGCTTGGAGCCCTTGTCCGACGCTGCGTCGGTGCGGTGCGAGTCCGGCTTGGCCACGGTGGTGGCGCCGGTGGTCAGACCGGTGACGCCGAGGATGGCGGACGACACCTTGGCCGGGATGACCACGTTGCCGGCCGGGGCGTGCCGCAGCTTGCCGGCCACCTTGTACTGGTGGATGCCGGTGCCGAACGCCTTGGTGATCGCGGCGTTGGTGCCGCGGACCTGGATGGCGTGGTCGGTGGTGCTGACCACGGTGAGCCCGGCGTCGCGGGCCCACTTCTGCACGGCGGCGACCTGGTCGGCGGTGGCGCCGAACCGCGCCTTGTACTCGGCCGGGCTGAGGTACTTGCCGTAGCTCGCGCTGGACGGGTCCGAGACGGCGGTCGCGTAGGCGGTGAGCCCCGCGGCGTCCTGGCCGGCCAGGTAGACCGTGCCGGTGACCTCGGTCGAGGACGGCACCGCGCCGGCGTCGGCGGCGGCGGTGGCCCAGGCCGGGTGGCTGCCGGCGATGGTCTTGGCTGCCGCCGCGGGCCCGGAGGCCTGCGACGGGACGGCGAGCAGCAGCGAGCCGGAGACCAGGGCCAGCGAGGCCCCTGCGACCACGGCTACGCGGGCCCGCCGAGCACGGGGGTTGCGTATGTCGGTAATGACGACTCCAACGTGAAGGTCGGTGGGATACGTGAGGCGTGGGGGCCGTGTGTCAGCTGTGCAAGGGCGGACACACATGGCGTGCGCTGGGCTGTAGTGTGCCCGCCGCGCGATTCCGGTGGAATAGCCAACTGTCTCCGGGCGATGGGGCTTTACCTAATGCAGAGACTTCCCCCGGTCCCACATCCGCCCAGACCCGGGCGAGGTCCACGAGTCCGGCACCACCCCCGGGGGTGCGTCAACTCGCGCCCATTTCCTCCAGTTGATCCGATTCGCGCATGGCGATCGCGATCTCCGCGTCCACGTCGATGGTGCGGGCGAGCCACCAGTAGAGGGCGCCCGAGACCGGCAGCCCGATGAACAGCGAGATGTCCGCGCCGTGCAGCGCCTTGGCGGCGATCCCGGTGAACAGCGTGCCGACCGAGAAGAACGGCACCATCGCGCCGAATCCCACCAGGTACGCGGTGATCCCGCGCCAGCCCCAACGCCCGTAGATTCCATGGGGGTTGAAGATCTCGGCGATGGCGTAGTGGCCGCGGCGCACCACGTAGTAGTCCATCAGGTTCACCGCGGTCCAGGGGATGAACAGGTAGAGCACCAGCAGCAGGAAGTTGTTGAAGTTCTCCAGGAAGTGCGAGGTCGCGGCGAGCGCGCCGGCCAGTGACAGGCCGGCGGTCACCAGAAGCGTGGCCAGCCGGGCGCCGAGCGTCGGCCGGACCCGGCGCAGCGAGTCGGCGGCGCTGATCAGGGTGAGCGAACCGCCGTACATGTTCAGCGCGGTGACCGAGACCAGGCCGAGGGCGGCGAAGACCAGCACGACCGCGCCGAAGCCGGTGAAGACCTTGTCGCCCGCGGTGTTGATCGACGCGATGGTGTCGAAGCCCTTGCCGGCCCACGCGGCGAGCAGCGCGCCGAGCACCATCAGCCAGGCACCGCCGAGCGCCGAGCCGAAGTAGGTCCAGTAGAAGGTGCGGCGGACGGTGACGTGCGGCGGCAGGTAGCGCGAGTAGTCCGAGACGTAGATCGCCCAGCTGATCTGGTAGCCGGCCACCACGCCGAACTGGGCCAGGAACGGCGTCCAGCGGAACGCGCCGAGGTCGAACGAGCCGGCCGGGTAGTGCAGCGTGGCCAGCACCCCGACGGTGAAGACGCCGAAGACCGCCAGGAACGTGTAGGTGAGGACCTGTTCGGCGCGGTGGATGACGTCGTAGCCGACGAGCGCGACCACCAGGGCGAGCGCGGTGACCCCGGCCACCCACCACTTCACCCCGCCGTGGGCGGTGGTGTGCATCGCCTGCCCGGCCAGGATGGTGTTGAAGACGTTGAACCCGGCGTACTGCACGTACGCGAACAGCCACACCAGCAGCGCCCCGACATAGCCGAACTGCGGGCGGGACTGGATCATCTGGGGCAGGCCGAGCTGCGGGCCCTGCGCGGAGTGGAACGCCATGAAGAACGTGCCCAGCACGGTCCCGGCGACGATCGCGATCAGCGACCACACGAGGTTCCCGCCGCCCTCGACGCCGATCAGCCCCACCGCGAGCGTGGCGATCTGGGCGTTGGACATGAACCACAGCGGGCCCAGGTGCCAGAGCCTGCCGTGGCGTTCGCGCAGCGGGACGTAGTCGATCGAGCGGACCTCGACTCCTGGCCTCCGAGCCTGCGCTGCCGCCACGCCGCCTCCTGTGGGGGGAGTTGCGCACCCGCCGGGGCGGAATACGCCGGAGCTCACATTGACGCGGCAGTCGCGGCCAAGGATCAACCCCCCGATTGGTCATGGACAGGTCATGGAGAAGTCATGGTCATGCCCGGCAGCAGTGGACGGACCCGCCGGTCACGGGTCATGGTGGGAGATCGCGGGCGCGGCGCAGGCCGCGCAGCACGGACAGGAGAGGCAGCACCACATGCAGACCCGCCGTATCGGAACCGTCCAGGTCAGCGCGATCGGGCTGGGCGGCATGCCCATGTCGATCGAGGGCCGGCCGGACGAGGCGCGCTCGGTCGCGACGATCCACGCGGCCCTGGACGCCGGCGTGACCCTGATCGACACCGCGGACGCCTACCACCTGCTGGCCGGCGAGGTCGGCCACAACGAGACGCTGATCGCCAAGGCGCTCGCCTCCCACCCGCGCGGCACCGACGTGCTGGTCGCCACCAAGGGCGGGCACCTGCGGCCCGGCGACGGCTCGTGGACGCTCGACGGCCGGCCGGAGTACGTCAAGGAGGCGTGCGAGGCGTCGCTGAAGCGGCTCGGCGTCGAGGCGATCGGCCTGTACCAGTTCCACCGGCCCGACCCTTCCGTCCCCTACGCCGAGTCGGTCGGCGCCCTCGCCGAGCTGCTGGACGAGGGCAAGATCGTGATGGCCGGCATCTCGAACGCCGACCCCGGGCAGATCCGCCAGGCCCAGGAGATCCTCGGCGGGCGGCTGGTGTCGGTGCAGAACCAGTTCTCGCCCGCGTACCGGTCCAGCCAGCCGGAGCTGGAGCTCTGCGACGAGCTGGGCATCGCCTTCCTGCCCTGGAGCCCGCTCGGCGGCATCTCCGGCGCCGGCAGCCTCGGGTCCCGGTTCGCGCCCTTCGCCGAGGTGGCGCGGGCGCACGGGGTGAGCCCGCAGCGGGTGTGCCTGGCGTGGATGCTCGCGCTGTCCCCGGTCGTCGTCCCGATCCCCGGCTCCAGCCGGCCCGAGACCGTCCGCGACTCCGCGCAGGCCCCCGACCTGGTGCTGAGCGCCGACGAGATCGCGCTGCTCGGCGCCGTCTGACGCACGAAGAGGCACGAAGGGGCGCCCTCCCGCAGGTCCGCGGGAGGGCGCGCCTTCGTGTGGCGGCGGATGCGCTCAGGTGTTGTTGGCCAGGTTGCGCAGCCCGCTCATCGGGCCGTTGAAGTAGTCCTGGTCGCCGGGGAACGTCCCGGAGTCCGCGTGCTGCCAGAAGGTGTAGAACGGCCAGCCGGCCGGGAGCGTGCCGGCGGTCGAGGCGTAGCGGGCGACGAACAGCGGGTCGTGCGCGGCGAACGTCGAGGTGTTGCCGGTGCACGTCGTCCACCAGTCGGTGGTCGTGTAGATCGTCGCCCAGCGGCCGGTCCTGGTGTGGACGCGGTCGATGAACGCCTTGATCCAGCTGCGCATCGCGCTCTGGCTCAGGCCGTAGCAGGCGGCGCCGTCCGGGTACTCGATGTCCAGCAGCGGCGGCAGCGTCTGCCCGTCCTTGGACCAGCCGCCGCCGTGCGAGACGAAGAAGTCGGCCTGCGCGGTGCCGCTGGAGGTGTTCGGGGTGGCGAAGTGGTACGCGCCGCGGATGAAGCCGGCGTAGTACGAGTTGGTGTAGTTCGAGCTGAAGTACGGGTCCTTGTAGGTGGTGCCCTCGGTCGCCTTGATGTAGGCGAACTTGGCGCCCTTGGCGTAGGCGGCCGGCCAGTTGATCGTGCCCTGCCAGTTGCTGACGTCGAAGCCGGGGGTCTGCACGACGCGGCGGGAGGCCGTTTTCACCGCCTTGCCCCGCGTGCCTTCGTGGGCGGCCACCGAGGAGCCCATCCAGTCGCGTTCCGGGTGGGCCAGCCGCTCGCCGTGCGTGGGCGCGGCGGTCGCGGACGTCGTCCCGGTGATACCGGTCAGCAGAGCCGTCAGGGCGATCAGTACGCCGCCGAGTCTCCGGAGCATGCGGGCCTCCAAGGGGCGGGGGAGCGGGCCAGATATGCGTCATTTGACCAGTTCGTCGGCTTAACGCGGCGATGGACGCGCGGGCCGACCGGGTGCAAACGCTGATGGCGCGGGGCCGGTCGGGCACCGGTGCGGGCCGGTCCGGCGTTGCGGCGCGGGCCCGGTCGCGCACCGGGCCGCGGGCCTGATCGGGGGCCACGACGCCGGGCCTGGACAGGCGTACCGGCGTCGGCCAGGCTTCTCGTCCATGACCGTCGACCCCGGCCCGGCCGCCGACCCCGACCCGTCCACGGCCCCCGTGCCCGTGCCAGGCGCCGCCCCTGCGCCCGCCCCCGTGTCCGCGCCCGCCGCCGCTCCCGCGCCCGCTCTCGGGCCGCCGCTGTGCGAGGCCGTCGGCGTGGTCGCCGACCGCATCGCCGACCTGCTGCGCGCGTGCGGCGACGGCTCGGCGCCGATCCCCGGCGCGCAGTGGACGGTCGCCGAGGCCGCCGCGCACCTGGCCCTGGCGAACGAGCTGATGGCGGGTCTGGCCGCGGGCCGCGAGCTGCCCTACGGGGACGGCACGCCCGGCGGGCTGGCGGCGGCCAACGCCGCGTCCCTGGCCGCGTTCCCCGAGCGGGACCCGGCGGTGCTCGCCGACGCCGTCGTCCGGCACACCGCCGCCTTCACCGAGGCGGCCGCCCTGCGGCCGGCCGGCGAGGAGGTGGTCAGCCCGCTGGGCGTGATGGACTCCGGCGTGCTCGGCAGCTACCTGCTCACCCACATGCTGGGCCACGGCTACGACATCGCCGTCGCCCTGCGCCGCCCGCACATGGTCGACGCCGCGCTGGTCGCCCTGGCCGTGCCGTTCCTCCAGTGGGGCATGCCCCGGGTGGTGAACGCCGCGGCCGCCGGGCACAGCGGCTGCTACCTCCTGCGGATACGCGGCGGCGCCCGGTTCGCGGTGACCTTCACCGGCGGCGCGGTGCAGGTGAGCGCGGAACCGCCGCGCCGGCCGGACTGCACGATCCTGCTGGAGCCGGTGACGTTCTTCCTGATCGCGCTCGGACGGCGCACCACCACCGCGGCCCTGGCCCGCGGCGGCGTCCTGGCATGGGGCCGCCGGCCCTGGCGCGCCCCCGCCTTCCCCGGCCTGTTCACCGCGCCCTGAGCCGGCCGGCCCGCACGCCCCGCCGGGCGGTCAGCCGACGTGCACCCGCGGCCGGCGCTTGGGGTCGTGCTCGGCCTCGCGCAGCACCTCGCGGGTGACGGGCGCCACCTCGCCGTGGCCGAAGAGGAAGAACCGCATGAAGTTGGCGAACGGGCTCCCCTCGGTCCACTCGAAGTAGATGTGCGGGATGCAGCCGGTGGTGTCCCGCACGTGCAGCAGCATCGCGGCCAGCGCGTTGGGCACCGAGGTGCCCTCCAGGGTCAGCACCCGGTAGCGCCCGTGCAGCACCTCGCCGCGGACGGTGACCGCGGACTCGAACTCCGAGGCGTCCCGGACGGTGACCTCCACGAAGACGACGTCGTCCTCCGGCAGGAGGTCGTTGTCGGAGCGGATCTGCTGCGCCTTGTCCCGGTACTCGGCGGCGTCCCGGTTGTCGGGCTCGTTGGCGATGAAGCGGATGCGGCGGCTGGCCATGTCGCGGACGAAGCGGGCCGCCATACTGTCCATCTCCACGCCCGTCACCCGCAGCTCGAAGGCGCGGGCCAGCCGGGACAGCAACGAGATCAGCACGATGCCGGCGATGAAGCAGGCACCGATCTTCACACCGTCGGGCCGCTCCAGCACGTTGACCACGGTCGTGTAGAGGAAGACGGCCGCGATGGCGCCGAAGATGATCGTCCACCGCCGGTCGCGGCTGCGGCGGGCGGAGATGGTCACCGCGACCGCCGCCGAACTCATCAGCACCAGGACGCCGGTGGCGTAGGCGCCGCCCTGCTTGTCGACGTTGGCGTCGAAGATCCAGGTGACCAGGAACGCGACGAGCGTGAAGACCAGCACCATCGGCCGCACGGCCCGCGCCCAGTGCGGCGCCATCCCGTACCGCGGCAGGTAGCGCGGCATCAGGTTGAGCAGGCCGGCCATCGCCGAGGCGCCGGCGAACCACAGGATCGCGATGGTGGAGAAGTCGTAGACCGTGCCGAACCCCGACCCCAGGTACTCGTGCGCCAGGAAGGCCAGGGCGCGGCCGTTGGCCTGGCCGCCGGGCTGGAACTCCTGCTTGGGGATCAGCACCGTGGTGATGAAGCTGGTGGTGATCAGGAAGCAGCTCATGATGAGCGCGGCCGTGGTGAGCAGCTTCTTGGTGTCCCGGATCCGGCCGGTGGGCCGCTGCTCGGTGTCGTCCGCGTCGCCCTGGACGTGCGGCATCACCGCGACGCCGGTCTCGAAGCCGGACATGCCCAGGGCCAGCTTGGGGAAGATCAGCAGGGACACGCCGATCATCACGAAGACGTTGCCGCGCTCGGCGGTCAGCCCGCTCGTCCAGTCGGTGACCAGATGCGCGGCGGTCACCACGTGCCACAGGCCGTCGACGACCACGACCACGTTGAGCACCAGGTAGATGCCGACGAGCACCACCGCGACGCCGATCGCCTCCAGGAACCCCTTGAGGAACACCGCGCCGAGCAGCGCCAGCAACAGCAGCGTGATCAGCATCTGGTGGCTGTGCAGGGCGCCCGAGAAGTGCGGGTTCTCCACCAGGTGGGTGGAGGCGTCGGCGGCCGACAGCGTCATGGTGATCAGGAAGTCGGTCGCGGCGAAGCCCAGCAGGGCCAGCACGAACAGCTTGCCCTTCCAGAACGACAGCAGCCGCTCCAGCATCGCGATCGAGCCCGCGCCGTGCGGGCTGTCCTCCGCCACCCGCCGGTAGACCGGCAGCGCGCCCGCCAGGGTCACCACGACCAGCACGATCGTGGCGATCGGCGACAGCAGCCCGGCGGCGAGCGCGGCGATGCCCGGCTGGTACCCGAGGGTGGAGAAGTAGTCGACACCGGTCAGGCACATGACGCGGTACCACCGCTGGCCGCGGTGCGCCGGCTCCTGCTCCTCGCCGCCGCCCTGCTGGTGCTTGGCCATGTCGGCCAGGCCCTCCAGCAGCCACGCGCGGACCCGGCCCGGGTGTTCGTCCGCGGACGTGCCGGTGTGCTCTGCCGTGGCCATCCGTCATCTGCTCCTGTGTCTCGTACGGCGGAATCCGGCCATCGCGGTGCGCGGAATCAGGGGGAAATCTGAGGTCAGCCTATGCACGGCACCCCGCGGCGGCCCGCCGCCCGGGTGCCTGGGCACCGGCCGCTCCGCCACGCCGCGGATGGTCACCGGCGCGCCGCCACCGTCCACTTCGCGCCTCGGCCAGCGTGCGGGACGGCTGGGCCCGCACGTCCGCCCGGGGGCGAGTCCATACGGATTCTTAACGCTCCCCTACGGGATTCCGTGCCGGTTCGCCCGCGGACGAACCCCCACGTTACGCCATACAGGCAGCTTTTCGGACGAATCGGGTGTGGGGGGCGGCCCGGAGCACGCACGGTCACCGCACGATGCCAGCGACGGCGTTCCGGCGGGACCGGCGAACCGCCGCGCGCCGTCGCCAGCAGTCCACCGGCACCCACCGGTATCCACCGGCTCCGACCGGCCACCACGGGCACCGACCTGTACTGACCCGCCACCACCTGCACGGACCGGCCACCACCGGCACCGGCACCGACCGGTACTGACCGGCCACCACCTGCACGGACCGGCCACCACCGGCACCGGCACCGACCGGTACTGACCCGCCACCACGGGCACGGGCCGGCCACCACCGGCACCGACCTGTACTGACCCGCCACCACCGGCACCGACGA
>WRCZ01000058.1 GCA_009783685.1 Actinomycetes bacterium | reverse complement strand
GCGCCCCTGCGGACTGCCCCGCCTCGGCGTCGTGCACGGCTGCGGCCACGGGCTCGCCGTACACCGCCCACAGCCACTGCTGGGCGCGCCCCGCGTCGTGGATCTCCGCCGCGGGCACCGCCGGCTCCCCGAGGACGGGCCAGGCCAGTGTCGCTCCCGCGACGTCGAGCACGGACCGGGTGAAGTCCGCTTCCGCGGCGGCCGGTTCACCGGAGGACCCGGCATGCCCGGCGGCAGGATCGGCGGCATGGCCGGCATCAGGACCGGCGTCAGGATCGGCGTCAGCATGGGCGGAGATCAGGACCGTGCCGTCCTCGCTCCTCGTGACGCGGACGTGCGTCCCGGCCCCCGCCATCACGCGCTCCCCCGCTCGGCCGCTTCCACGGTCCCTGCTTTCACCGGTTCCGCTGGTTCCGCCGTATCCGCCGCTTCCATCGGTTCCGCCGTTTCGACCGCCGCGGCAGGTGGCGCCGACAGCGCGCGCAGCGCCGAGCGGACCCTGGCGCGGTGGTCCATCATCACCGAGCGGGCGACCCCGTCGAGGACCGCCCAGGCCGACGCGAGGTCCGCCAGCGGCGCGTCCCGCACGTCCCGCCCGTGCAGCCGCACCCACAGCCGCCGCATGTAGGCCGCCCACGGGGTGCGCAGGTCCCGGGCGAGGGCCTCCAGGGCGCCGCCGTCCGGGTCGGGACGGGGGGAGACGGTCATCCTGCGGGCGCGCAGCACCGAAGCCTCCCGCCGCCAGCGGCTGTTGACGGCCCGGTGCGCCGCCGTTCGCCCCGGCGCCGGGTCCCCGGTGCCCAGCGGGTCGAGGCCGACCGCGAGCCGCCCGCCCAGGACGACGGTGACGCGCAGGCTCTCGTCGTCCAGGCCGAGCGGAGCGCAGCTGCGGCCGACCTCCCGCTCGACGAGCATCGGCACCGCCGGCAGTTCGTCGCGCCGGGCCGACGACTGGAGCACCACGAAGATCCTCTCGAAGAGCGTGCGGTCCAGCGGCGCGGGAAGCGTGGCCGTCGACGCGCCGTGACCGACCCCGGGCCGCGGGGGCGCCCGGTGCGCGGTCAGGCCGAGGGGCGACGGCGGCCCCTCGGCGCCCCAGACCCCGCTCGTCCGCGCCCACAGCGCCCGGCCCAACAGCGCGCCGTGTCCCGCCGCGACCATGGCCGCGTACGCCGGCGAGTCCCCCGGGGTGGCGGCGCAGGCGTCCAGGGCCTCGGCGGCGAGCGTGACGGCCGTGGCCACACCGGTGGTGGGGGCGGTCGGACGGCTCTCCCACGCGCGGGCCAACTCCGTTTCGAGGCGGGCGCGCCGGCCGCCGTCCGCGAGGTGCGCCCTCAGCGCCTCCACCGTGCGCCCGCCGCCCGCCTGCGCCAGTTCCTCGACGACCGCGTCGGCCACCGCCGGCGCACCGGCCTGGGGCGGGCCGTGCTCGGCGGCCAGCTCGAAACACCGCTGGAAGTACAGGTCCTGGGGGTTGCCCGCCACGACTCCCCGTGCCCGGCGGGCCTTCTTCAGCAGCGTGAACCAGCGCGCCGTCGCCGCGAGGGACGGGCCGAACTCCCCGATCAGCGCCTCCAGTTGCGCGGCTCCCTCCGGGGTGAGGAAGTCCGCGGCGAGTTCGGGACGCAGCGCGGGCCTGACGATCAGCGGCAGCACGATCAGCTTGACGGTCCGGGTCAGCGGGGCGCCGCCGGGGCCGCTCAGCGGCTCCAGCCCCGGACCGAGGCTCCGCCAGGCGCGGTCGATCACCAGGGCGCGGGACCGGGACGCGTCGGTCGGCTGGCGCGGGAGCGGCATGCGGGGAGCGTACGTCGTCCCCGGACGGGCGGGCGAACCTGGGATCGGTAGGCGCTCCGGGCCGCCTAGCGTCCGCACCGTGCACCGCACCGGCTCACCGCAAGGAGAAGTGGTCATGGGAATCTTCGGGAAGCGCGGCAGGAGCCGCGAGGAGCGCGCCGCAGAGATCGCCGGGAAGGTGGCGAGCGGCAAGGGGTTCTACGGCCGCGCAACGCGCGCGTTCCTCGGCCAGGAGGACTTCGCCCGGGTCCAGCAGTCGATCGGCGCGTACCGGTCCGGCCACGAGGTCCAGCAGTTGCTGGCCGCCGGGGCGCCGACCGTGCCGGCCACCGTCGTGTCGCTCGCCGACACCGGCCGACTCGTCAACTTCGACCCGGTCGTGGACCTGGTCCTGCAGCCGTCCGGAACGAGCGACCCGGTCACGCTCCGGACGCTCGTCTCCAAGCTGCGCATCCCCCGTCCCGGCGACCAGGTGCTCCTGATCGCCGACCCCGCCCAGCCGGGTGCCTACCTCTACGCCGGTGACGGCGTGAACCCGTGACCGGGGCACGCCACTTGTGCCGTGGCGGACGACGTCGCGGCCGCACCGCGCCGGCCATGACCGGGGAGGGATGATGCGCAGCCGTATCGGGGTGTTCGCGGGCCAGTTCCTGTTCGCCGCTCTCTGCCTGTCGGCCGGGCCGGTCTTCCTCCTCCTCGGGTACGGCGCCTGGAGTGACGGCGAGGGATGGGGAGCCGCGATGTGCGTGGCCGGCGCGGTCGTCACCGCCGCGATCCCCGTCTCGGCCGCCGTCAGCACGCAGCGGATCACCTCCCGGATCACGCGCCGGGACTGCGTGACGGGCGGGAACGGCGCGTACGGGGACGACACCTTCGTGATGTGGGCACCGCAGTCCGCGCCGGGCCGTGCGGGCGCACGGCTGGTGCGGGCGGACGTCCTGCGGGCGTCGCTCGTGCACTACAGCCCCGAGGGGGAGGCGACGTTCACGACGTACTACGGCAACTACGCCCCCGCGGAGTTCACGCCGGTGGTCAGGATGACGCTGCGGGTGCACGGCGACGGCGGGGGTGAAGGGCCCGGCGGGCGCGCCGGGTTCGAGGTCACCGACGAGTGGCGGGTGCCGCCGCTGTGCCTGTCGGCGGTCACCGCCGGCCGCCTCGCCGTCCTCGTCGCCCCGTCCGGCCCCGGGGGCTCCGGGGGCCCCGGCAGGGTCGGCGTCCTCTGGCCGGGCAGCACCCTGCTGGCGGGCACCAGGACCTGCCGGGTCATCGACCTGGAGGGCCGGGTGACCGACGTGACCCGCCGTACCGGCCGCCAGTTGGCGCAGATGCGGATCTCACGGGAGGTCGGAGGCGTCGAGATGCGCGGGGACACGATCGACCTCCGCCGCCTGGACGCGGGGACCGCCGCGCGGTACGCCGCCGTGGCCGACCGCGCCCGCGCCTGCCCCGAGGACCGGGCGCCGGTGACCGAGCCGGGCGAGGCGGCACGCCTGCTGGTGGCCGAACTGCCGGGCGGGGAGGGCGGGTTCGGCCACTCCGGCCGGGGATGGGCGCGCCGCGGCGGCCATCTGGCGCTGGGCCGGTTCCTGGAGATGCGCGGCAGGACCACCTTCCAGGACCACGGCCCGGTCCTGGACACGGTGCTGCGCGTCCGGCCGGCGGACGGCACCCGCCCGTTCGACGCCGCCCGGCGGCTGACGGTGCCCATGAACTACCTGGCGGTCCTGCACCACACCCGGGACGTGGTCCTCACCGTCAGCCCGAACGGCCGCTCCTACGATGTCGACTGGACCCGCACCCACCTCCTCGCGGGCGTCACCGCGGCCACCGTCATCACCCCCGAAGGCCACGCGATACCCCTACCGCGCCGCTCCGAAGCCCTCTGGCCCCTGATGAACCTGCTGGCGTCCCACGCCGTCTCCAACCCGGCCCCCGTCCTGGACCTCCGCAAGCGCCGCACGGCTGCGGTGGCGGCGGCGGTGACGGACGTGCTCCGCGACTGCGGACTGATGCCCACGGGCGACCGCGCATAGCGTGCCCGACAGCGCCGACCGCGCGCCCGCCGCCGCAGAGTCACCCGCGATGGAGCGCGGGCCGATCACGCTCGTACTTGCGTCGATACGCAAGGAGTGCTCTATAGTGTGGAGCGTTGGGAAACCAAGGCACCTCGTTCGGTGAGGCGTCTTCACGGACACAGGCCACTGACCCCACGACGTCGAGAGACGCCCAGGTTCAGGACACCTCTCCCCGGCCTAAGGGGTGAGGCCAAGTGGCTGCCCGCGTCAGGGACTACGCCGTGGAGTGCCAAAGCTCTGACGAGTTGGGGTGTGCCGGTCCTCTCGGGCCGGTCCGCTCCTTGCCGAGTCGATGACGACGCCCGCGGCGGGCGTCCGGCCGGAAGGAGGCGAGAGACATGGAATGCAGTAGTCCGGGCCACAGTCGGCCCTCCCTCCGCTTGTCCTCGCACTCTTCCGGCACGCGGTAACCACCACCCCCTGCACAGGCCCTCCCGGGTCGTGACCCGCCCTGCTCAACCACGGGCACCGATCGTCACTCCGGGTGTCCGAACGGTCACGGTGTGCAGGGGTGATGACTGCCGCGTGCCCCAGACCTCCCCGGTATCCGGGGGCCTGGAGGCATGTCATGAGCAACTACACGGACACCGTTCCCGGATCGCGCCCGGCGGCGGTTCTCGACGATGCGCACGTCGGCGACATCCGCGGTGCGCTGGGCACCATCAAGGTCGGCGACACCGCCCCGCGGCGGGGCGTGCCGGCCAAGCTGAAGACGCTGCTGGCGATCGTCGGGCCCGGCCTGATCGTCATGGTCGGCGACAACGACGCGGGCGCCTTCGGCACCTACACCCAGGCCGGCCAGGACTACGGCACCCGCCTGCTGTGGACGCTGCTCCTGCTGATCCCGGTGCTCTACGTCAACCAGGAGATGGTGCTGCGGCTCGGCGCGGTCACCGGGGTGGGGCACGCCCGCCTCATCCTGGAGCGGTTCGGGAAGTTCTGGGGCGCGTTCAGCGTCATCGACCTGTTCGTCCTCAACGCGCTGACCATCGTCACCGAGTTCATCGGCATCACCCTGGCCGTGGGATATCTCGGCCTGCCGAAGACCGCGAGCGTCCTGGTCGCCGCCGGGATCGTGATCGCCGCCGCGTCCACCGGGTCGTTCCGCCGGTTCGAGCGCACCGCGGTCCTGCTGTGCCTGGGATCGCTGCTGCTGATCCCGATCTACTTCCTGGCGCACCCCGCCACCTCGCAGATGGCACACGACTTCGCCACCCCCGGGATGCCGCACGGCGCGAAGATGTCGGACGTGATGCTGCTGATCATCGCGATCGTCGGCACCACCGTCGCGCCGTGGCAGCTGTTCTTCCAGCAGTCCTACGTCATCGACAAGCGCATCACCCCGCGGTTCATGCGCTACGAGAAGGCCGACCTGATCATCGGGATCGGCATCGTCATCGTCGGCGGCGCCGCCATGATGGGCTTCACCGCCGCCGCGTTCAGCGGGACCGGCGCGGGGGGATTCACCGACGCCGCGGGCGTCGCCCACGGGCTGGAAGCCCACGCGGGCAAGGTGGCCGGGGTGCTGTTCGCCATCGCCCTGCTGGACGCCTCGATCATCGGCGCGTCGGCGGTGTCGCTGTCGACCGCCTACGCGCTGGGTGACGTGCTCGGCATGAAGCACTCCCTGCACCGCGGCGTGCGCGGGGCGAAGGGCTTCTACGCCGTCTTCTCCGGCCTGGTGCTGGCGGCCGCGGTGATCGTGCTGATCCCCGGTTCCCCGCTGGGTCTGCTCACCGAGGGCGTGCAGACCCTTGCCGGGGTGCTGCTGCCGTCCGCGTCGGTGTTCCTGCTGCTGCTGTGCAACGACCGCGCCGTCCTCGGGCCGTGGGTGAACGGCCGCTGGACCAACGCCTTCACCTCGCTGGTGGTGGCGGTCCTCGTCACGCTGTCCATCATCCTGACCGCCTCCGTCCTCTTCCCCGACATCACCTCGGGTGCCATCACCGACATCATGGCCGTCGGCGGCGTCGCCGGGCTGCTGGCCCTCGGGTACGCGGAGCTGCGGCGCCGGCGCAAGGGCTGGGCCCGCACCGGCCGCCCGGTCGACCGCAGCGGCAGGGACACCTGGCGGATGCCGCCGCTGGCCGACCTGCCCGCCCCGACCCTCTCCACCGGCCGCAAGGTCGGACTGACCGCGCTGCGGACCTACCTGCTCGTCGCCATGGTGCTGGTGATCGTGCGGATCGTGCAGCTCGCCCTCGGAAACTGAAAGCCGCCCGCCGCCGGGAGAACCGTGCAGGATCTCCCGGCGGCGACCGACCCGTCCGCGGACGGTGAAGGAGGTGCCCCGTGCACGCCCTGACCACGACCGACTTCGTCCTCCGGCTCGCCACCGGCGTCGCCTGCGGCGCCCTCATCGGTGTCGAGCGCCAGTGGCGGGCCCGGATGGCGGGCCTGCGCACCAACGCCCTGGTCGCCGCGGGCGCCACGCTGTTCGTGCTGTACAGCGAGGCCGTGGGCGACGCCGGCAGCGCCACCCGTGTCGCCTCCTACGTCGTCTCCGGGATCGGCTTCCTCGGCGGTGGCGTCATCCTGCGCGACGGCGCCGGGGTCCGCGGCCTCAACACCGCGGCGACCCTGTGGTGCTCGGCCGCCGTCGGCGTCCTGGCCGCCTCCGGCAAGCTCGCCTTCGCCGCCCTGGGCACGCTGGCCGTGCTCGCCGTCCACCTCGTGCTGCGCCCGGCGGGGCGGCTGCTGGACAAGGCGCCCTCGGCCGGCAGCGACCCCGACGCCCTCGCACGGGCCACCGTCCACCTGCGGTGCGCCCGCAAGGCGGAGACCCACGTCCGCGCCCTGCTGCTCCAGGCCCTCGCCGGCTCCGGCCTCACCCCCACCGGACTGCGCGCGCACCGCGAGAGCGAGGACACCACCGGCGTGCGCGCCACGGTGACCGTGGAGGGGAGCGTCGCCGCCGCCATGGAGCAGGTCGTCACCCGCCTGTCCCTGGAGCCGGGAGTGCAGGACCTGCACTGGCACCTGGAGGGCGACGAAGGGCACGCGGCGCCGCTGGCGGCGGACCAGGCCCTGGCCTGACCAGGGGGTGCGGGATGCGCCCGGGGCGGCGCCGCCGGGCGGCCGGGAATCAGGGCCGCCGGGGGCCCGTCCCGCGGCGAACCGCGCGACGCTGGACATGGAGGGAGATGCAGCATGAGGAGCCTGCCGCACCCGCGCACCGGGGAAGGCGCCGCGGCCCTGGGCGTCTTCACCCTCGCGGCGCTGGAGCTGATCGCTCTGAGCGCGGCTCCGGCCGGGAACCGGCCCGTGATCGCCGGTGCGCTGGCCGCCGCGGCCGCCGTGGTGCTGCTGGGCGTCGCCGTCGTCTGGCACCGGCACCGGCACCGGCGTCCCGCCGTCCCGCTCGGCCACCCCGCGCCCCCGGAAGCGGTCGGCGCGGAGTGGTTCACCGCCGACACCTTCGAGGGCTTCCCCGCCAAGGCCGTCGCACCGCTGCTGCGGCACCCGGGCGCTCCCTCGCCGAGCAGCGTGTACAGCGCGTGGGTCCTGGCCGTCGAGGGACACGACCCGGTGTGGATCGAACGTCACCTCGGCCTGCCCCCGCAGGTGGCGCACGTCCTGTGCGAGGCGGCCCGTTCGCGACGCTGAGCGGTCAGACGGTGTCGTGGGGATGGAGAGCGATCCAGATCGCCAGGAACGCGATCCATGCGACGGCGAGCGCGATGAGCAGCACCAACGTGTACTTCTTCACGCACGCCTCCTCGGCCGTCCCGGTCAGCGTGCCTTTGCTGCCTGCTGGAGGATGATACGCGCTTCGGGTTCGCGCACGAGTTCGCCGTCGTCGGCGTCGTGGCCGAACAGCTCCCCGTAGCGGCCCCAGTTGATGGCGATCTCCACGTGGCGGCGGCCGTCGTCGGCGGAGTGCGGGACGCCGTCCCCGCGGACCGCACGGTGTTGACGAGACCCCGCCGTGATCGTAATTTTCATCCTCACGGAGAACGATGAAAATGAGGATCGCGGTGAGTGAGAGCGGTGGCCTGCTCAGCAGGCTCTCGATCGAGGGGCCGGACATGCCGGAGGCCCTGTCGAAGATCGCGGAGGTCATCCTCGCCGATCCGGAGGGCGCGGCCCACCTGAGCATCCTGGACCTGGCCGAGCGCTCCGGCACGTCCACGGCGACGGTCACCCGCTTCAGCCGCACGCTCGGATTCCGGGGCTACGCGAACCTGCGCGTCGCCGTCGCCACCGAGACCGGACGGGCCGAACAAGCCCGCTGGGAGACCGACATCGGCGGCGACATCGCCCCGGACGACCCGCTCACCGAGGTGCTCGGCGTGGTGACCGCCGCCGACACCCGGGCGATCCAGGACACCGCGGCCGGCATCGACGTCGCCGCCGTCGAGGCACTCGCCACCGCCATCGCGTCGGCGGGCCGGGTCGAGATCTTCGGCCTGGGCAGCAGCGGCACCGCGGGCAGCGAGATGGCGTTCCGGCTGGAGCGCATCCGGGTCCCGGTCCGCTACCGGGCCGACACGCACACCGCGCTCACCAACGCCGCGCTGCTCCGACCCGGCGACGTGGCCATCGCGTTGTCGCACTCGGGGCGCACCCGGGACGCGATCGAGATGCTCGCCGAGGCGGCCGACCACGGCGCCCTGACCGTCGCCGTCACCTCCTACGCCCGCTCGCCGCTCGCCGAGACCGCCGACATCGTGTTCACGCCCTCGGTGCACGAGACCACGTTCCGGCTGGCGGCCCTGTCCGCGCTCCACTCCCAGCTGCTCATCCTCGACCTCATCTATGTGGCCGTCGCACAGCGCACGTTCGGGCGCACCGCGGAGGCACTGAAGCTGACCGCCCGCGCGGTCGACGCCCACCGGGTGCCGGACAAGGCGCCGGCCCGCAAGCGCGGACGGGCGAAGGAGTAGCCGACCCGGACTCCTCGCCGCCGCGCGCACCACCCTTTCCGCTCCGACCTTCCAGGGACATCACATGGCACGAGACACGGCACGAGACTCCTCCACCCCCAGCCGGCGCGGCGTGCTCGTCGCCGCCTCCGGCACCCTCACCGCCCTGCTGGCCGGCGCCCTCGCACCCACCCCCGCCTCCGCCGCCCCCGCGCCGGCGGCGGGAGCCTCCGCCGCGTCCGTCGGCCGGGCCTTCGCCTTCCTCGACGCCAAGTTCGACGAGTACGGCAGCGGCGACGCCCTGCGGGTCCCGCGCAGCTACACCGGCGGCTTCTTCGAGACGCCGACCTGGACCTTCGTCTCCTCGTTCGTCTACGACGACGCGCTGATGATCATCGCCTGGCTGGCCCGGGGCCGGCCGGACGACATACGCCGCGCCACGGTCCTCGGCGACACCCTGCTCTACGCCCAGGAGCACGACCCCATCGGCGACGGACGCACCCGCGCCTCCTACCAGCCGGACTCGTTCACCACCCTCACCGGCCGGCTCGACATCGGCTCGCCCGCCGCCTACACCGGCAACCAGGCCTGGGTCGGCATGGCCTTCGCCCACCTCTACGCCCGTACCCGGCAGCACCGCTTCCTCGACGGGGCCCTGCGCGAGGCCGAGTGGATCCACGCGCACACCTTCGACGGCACCCGGGCCCCCTACGGCTACACCGGCGGCCGCACCGCCGACGACCAGCCGAACACCTACAAGGCCACCGAGCACAACATCGACACCGGCGCCTTCTTCACCATGCTCGCCCAGCTGACCGGGAAGCAGGTGTGGCGGAGCCGGGCGAGCGTCGCCTACGCCTTCGTCGACGCCATGCGCGACCCCGCCGGCGGGCACCTGTGGACCGGCACCGACCCCGACGGCGTCACCACCAACCGCAGCCCGATCCCCGAGGACGTGCAGACCTGGTCGTACCTGGCGACGCTCGACCGCCGCTACGGCGCTTGCGTGGACTGGGTCGTGCGGAACCTGGCGGCGGACGACGCGGGCGTCTCCGGGGTCAGCTTCAGCGACACCGACGTCAGCAAGGTGTGGCTGGAGGGCACCGCCCACACGGCACTGGCCCTGCGCGCCCGCGCCGCCAAGGGCGACGTGCCGCGGGCGAAGAACCTGCTGTGGAACATCGAGCAGGCCCAGACCACCACGCCCGTCGGCGACGGCCGGGGCATCCCCGCGGCGTCCAGCGACGGCCTGGACACCGGCTTCGGCGACCTCTACTACGCCAGCCTGCACACCGGGGCGACCGCGTGGTTCCTGCTCGCCGCGCTCGGCAGCAACCCCTTCCGCCTTCCCCACTGACGCCCGCCGCCGCCTGCCGGTCCGCCCCCTCCCGGCGACAGTTGCGAAGGGGCGGACCGGCCGGGACGGGTCCGCGTGCGCCGCGCCGGCCGGCAGGCGTGGTGCATGCTGAGCCCCGAGGCCGGTCCTGTGGGCGAACACGGAGGAAGCGATGAAGGCGGCGCAGTTCAGGCGGTTCGGCGGTCCCGAGGTGCTGGAGATCGTGGACCTTCCCGACCCGCACGCCGGTCCGGGGCAGGTGCGGATCGCGGTGGCCGCCGCCGGCGTCAACGCGAGCGACTGGAAGAAGCGCCAGGGCCTGATGGACCCCGAGCTGCCCCAGACGCTGGGCTACGAGGCGGCAGGCGTGGTCGACGAGGTCGGCGAGGGCGTCACCGATGCCGGCGTCGGCGACCGGGTGTTCGGCTTCTGCGTCGAGGGCGCCGCGCAGGCGGAACGGGCCGTGCTGTCCTCCTACGCGCCGATCCCGTCCTCCCTCGGCTTCGCGGAGGCCGCCGCGCTGCCGTCCGTGCTGGAGACGGCCGCGCGGGCACTCGACCAGCTCGGTGTCACCGCGGGGACCACGCTGCTCGTCAACGGCGCCTCCGGGAACGTCGGCAGCGCCGCGGTCCAACTCGCGGTGGCGCGTGGCGCACGCGTGATCGGCACCGGCGGTCCGGCGAGCCACGAGCGCCTCCGCTCGCTGGGCGCCGCACCGGTCGCCTACGGCGAAGGCATGAGCGACCGCGTGCGGGCGCTCGCCGCCGGCGGGGTCGACCTGGCCCTCGACGTCGCCGGCAGCGGCGTCCTCCCCGAGCTGATCGACCTCGCCGGCGGCCGGGACCAGGTGGTCACCGTCGCCGACTTCGCCGGCGCGCAGGAGCACGGGGTCCGCTTCAGCCGCGGCGACTCCGGACGCGCCCTCTACGTACTGGACGAGGTCGGCGACCTGATCGGGTCCGGGCAGTTCATGCTCCCGGAGATCCGGACCTTCCCGCTGGCCGCCGTCGCCGAGGCGCACCGCACGGGGGAGGCCGGTCAGGTCCGCGCGAAGCTGGTCCTGCTGGCCGGCTGACGCGGGGTCACCACCGGGCCGGAGAAGGCAGGGTGCGGGCGGTGCGCGGGGCGGGTTCCAGGGCCCGCCGGCCACGCGATCACGGGTGGGCCCGTGGCATGTGCCAGCCCGAGCACATGGTCTAGGCATGACAATTTCTTGCCTTTATGATGACTCGACCACCCCTTGAGAGCGCTCTCTTGGAGCGGTCTCCCCCCACCTCGAAGGACGTGCCATGAAACGCAGAATCGGCGCGATCGTCACCGTCTCCTTAACGCTCGCCGCGGCGACCCTGGGCGGCGCCGGCGCGATGACAGCGACGGCGGCCCCGGCGGCCCCCGCCCGCGCGGACGCCTCCGAAGCCGTGGTCACGGCGATGGCCCACGACCTCGGCCTGACCCGGGCCCAGGCGCGGCAGCAGATCCAGCGGCAGGCGGACGCGACCGCCCTGGAGCCCAAGGCGCGCAAGGCCGCCGGGAGTTCGTACGGCGGCTCCTGGTTCGACCCGTCCGGCGGGCGGCTGGTCGTCGCGGTCACCGACACGCAGGCGGCGAAGGCCGTCGCGAAGACCGGCGCGGCCACCGCGGTCGTCGCCCACACCGCCGCCCAACTCGACTCGGCGAAAGCCGGGATCGACGCCCTGTCCAGGAAGCAGAAGGCGCCCGCCGGAGTGAGCAGTTGGGGCGTCGACCTCCGGTCGAACCAGGTCGTGATCGACGTTTGGGCCGGCGCGGCCTCGGACGCGGCGGTGCGCTCCTTCGTCGCCGAGGTCGAGCGGCACGACACCGCGCACGTCGTCACGGTGAACTCCACCACCGCCGCGCGGCCGACAACGTTGTCCGCCGGCACGGTCGGCGGCGATCCCTACTACAGCCACGGCATCCGCTGCTCCATCGGCTTCTCGGTGTACGGCGGCTTCATCTCCGCCGGCCACTGCGCCCAGACGGGGGCGGCGGTGTACGGATGGGACGGTTCCTACGTCGGCAACTTCCAGGGCGGCACGTTCCCGGGCAACGACTACTCCTGGGTCAACGTGGGCAGCGGCTGGTGGACCGTCAACGTCGTGCTGGGCTGGGGCACGGTCTCCGACGTGCTGGTCCACGGCTCCGCCGTGGCACCGGTCGGCTCCTCCATCTGCCGCTCGGGATCGACGACGCACTGGCACTGCGGCACGGTCCTCGGGATGAACGAGACGGTCAACTACAGCGAGGGCAGCGTCTACGGGCTCACCGAGACCAACGTGTGCGCCGAACCGGGCGACTCCGGCGGCTCGTTCATCACCGGCGACCAGGCGCAGGGCGTGACCTCCGGCGGCTACGGTGACTGCACCTCGGGCGGCGAGACCTGGTTCCAGCCGGTCAACCCGATCCTGTCGCACTACGGCCTCACCCTCCAGACCAGCTGACCCGCACCCCGCCCCGCGCACGGCCCGGCCCCGGAACGCGCCACCCCCGGGCCGGGCCGTGCGCGGGCCACGGCCAGGCTCCCCGGCCCGGGAATCCCCGCACAGGCGTGCCCGGGCCGGCCCCCCACCCCGACCTCCATGGAGGGACACGGCTATGCCCGCTCCCGAGCCACCGCTTTCACGAACCCGCCGGCGTCCGCCCGCGGCCGCCGGCCTGGCCGCCCTCTGCCTGCTGGGCGCCGCGCTGCTCCTCGGCACCGGCCACGCGTCCGCCGCGCCCGCCGGCGCGACCATCGCCGGACCGGGCAACACCTGCGTGGACGTCAGCGGCGACGACGTCGGCGGCAACGGCGCGCCCGTCCAGCTGTGGGCGTGCCAGCCGCAGGCGGCCGACCAGCACTGGACGTCCAACACCGACGGGTCGCTGGAGACCCTCGGCCGCTGCCTGGACATCAACGGCAACGGGACCGCGGCCGGCACGCAGGTCGAGTTGTGGGACTGCAACGGCGTGGGCGGCCAGGTCTGGCAGCAGCGTTCCGACGGCTCGCTGTTCAACCCGCAGTCCGGACGCTGCCTCGACAGCCCCGGCGGCGCCACCGCCGACGGCACCCGCCTGCAGATCTGGGACTGCAACGGAACCGCCGCCCAGCAGTTCCGCCTCGGCACGCCGTCCGCCGGGGAGTCCAACGGGGGCGTGCGCATCATGCCGCTGGGCGACTCGATCACCGACGGGTTCAACGTGCCCGGCGGCTACCGCGCGGACCTGTGGCAGTACCTGGCCGCCGACGGCCACACCGACGACTTCGTCGGCTCGCAGTCCAACGGCCCGGCGCGGCTGGGCGACCACGACCACGAGGGTCACCCGGGCTGGCGGATCGACGAGATCGACGCCCACGCCGCCGACTGGGTGCGCGCCACGTCGCCGCGCACCATCCTGCTGCACATCGGCACCAACGACATGGTCCAGAACCACGACCCGGCCGGCGCGCCGGCCCGGTTGTCCACCCTGCTCACGCACCTCACCGACGCGGCCCCCGGCGCCGACGTGCTGGTCTCCGACCTCATCCCGCTCGCCGACCCGGTGCTCGAGAGCCGCGCCGAGACTTACGACGCGGCCGTCCCCGGCGTCGTCTCCGCGCTCGCCGCGCAGGGCCGGCACGTGCACTTCGTGCCCATGCACTCCGCGCTGACCACCGCCGACCTGGCCGACGGCGTGCACCCGACGGCCGGCGGCTACTCCAAGATGGCCGCCCGCTGGTACTCCGCGCTGATCTCCTCCCCGGTCACCCGCTGGGAGGCGGAGAACCCCGCCTACGCCACCGTGCACGACGCCGACCTGCCGTCCAGCCCCACCGCGTCCGGCGGGGTGAAGGCCGGTCACATCGACAACGCCGACAGCTATCTGCAGTACGCCATCACCGCCCCCTACACCGGCGCGTACCGCATGTACGTGCGCGCCGGAAACGGCATGGGCTCCGTCTGCACCCACCTGCTCACCGTCGACGACGCCCCCGCCACCACCGTCGCCTACCCCTCCTACGGCTGGGAGGAGTGGTCGATCACCGGCGTCGACGTCCACCTCCAGCAGGGCGCCAACACCGTGCGCTTCGCCAAGGGCACCTGCTACGCCGAGATCGACGCGATCGACTTCGCCACCCTCGGCGCTCCCACCCCCTGGATCTAGCCGGACCGGGCCGCCGGGCCGCCGACCCACCGACCCACCGACCCGCCGGGCCGCCGACGTCAAGGGCGGCCCGGCGACCGGCCGTCAACCGGCCGCCGGCCGGCCGGGACAGTGCGGTTCGCCTCCCCCTGCCAGGGCCGTTCGGCCCTAACGGCCCTGGCCCCGGCTCCGGTTCACTGACCGTGCCGGCGGAGCCGGCTGCGAGGAAGTCGGCCGTCCGCCAGGGACGGCGGTAGTGCGGAGGACGCCGGGATGGCAGTGGACGAGGGAGTGCGGTGATCGCCGCGGTGGGCAACGCCGATCCGGGCGCGGGCGCGCGGGAAGCGTTGCAACGGGACGTGCGTGCCGGGCTGGAGGCGTTCCCCTCGGGAGCCCCCGTGCTGGTGCGGGCCCGCGCCGGGCTGTCGCTGCTGATCGGCAGGGCGGTGCGGGAGGCCGGCCGGAAGCTGGTGCTGCTGCTGCCGTCGCAGGCGGCGCTGCCGGCGGCACTGCCGCCCCGCGACCACGCGGCGGTCGGCGAACTGCTCCTGCTGGCCGACCAGGTCCGCCTGCTGCCCTTCGACCCCGCGGACCGTGACGCCTGCGTCAGCGCGGACGAGCGGCTCATCCGTGGCTGCGGACGCGTCCTCGCCGTGTGGGACGGCTCGCCCTCCAGCCCCCAG
The DNA here is from genome assembly GCA_009783685.1 of Actinomycetes bacterium. Lineage (GTDB taxonomy): Bacteria > Actinomycetota > Actinomycetes > Streptomycetales > Streptomycetaceae > Actinacidiphila. The sequence goes on along the minus strand of WRCZ01000058.1, from coordinate 1,411 downwards.
GACCCCACGGCCCACCTCGTGGCCTTCGCGCGGGGCCGCGGCCTGCCGGTGCACGTCATCCACCCGCGGGAGGCACGATGACGGCGGCCGGGGCCGCGGACACCGGCGGGCGGCAGGCGCGCCGGTCCGTCCGCACCATCGGGGCCGGGCCGGGACTGGCCTGGCTGCTCGTGGTGACCGGCGCCCTCGGCCTGGTCGCCTCGTTCGTGATCACCGTGGACAAGATCAGGCTCGCCGAGAACCCGGACTTCCGTCCCTCGTGCAGCATCAACCCGATCCTGTCCTGCACGAACGTGATGCGCAGTGCCCAGGCGTCGGCGTTCGGGTTCCCCAATCCGCTGATCGGGCTCGCCGCGTACGCGGTCGTCGTCGCCACCGGCGCCGGTCTGCTGTGCGGCGCCTCGTTCCGCCGCCGCTACTGGATCGGGCTGAACCTGGGCATGCTGTTCGGCGCGGGCTTCTGCATGTGGCTGATGTCGCAGGCGCTGTACTCCATCGGCGCGCTGTGCCTGTGGTGCTGCCTGGCCTGGGCGGTGACCATCACCATGTTCTGCGCGACGACGGCCCACACGCTCGACCGCGCGGTCGTCCCCGCGCCGGGACTCCTGGTGGCCGGAGCGCGGGAGTTCCCGTGGGCCGTTCCCGTCACCTGGTGCCTGATCGTCGTCCTCCTCGTCGCCGTACGGTTCTGGTCGTACTGGCGAACCCTCGTCTGAGACCACCGGCCGGCGCCCGGTGGCGCGCCGGCGCCCAGGGCGTCAGCGCTTCCCGGCGAGGAGTGCCACGAGGTCGAGGAACTGCCGCCGTTGGGCGGCGGTCAGGGGCGCGAGGAACTCGCGCTGGACGCCGTCGACGACTTCGTCGAGTTCGAGGAGCCGGGCGGCTCCCCGCTCGGTGATGGTGACGATCTTCCGCCGCTTGTTGGCCGGGTCGACGGAGCGCACGACCAGGCCGCGTGCCTCGAGGTCGGTCAGGACCGCGGTCACGTCGCTCCGGTCGATCCCGGTGCTGCGGCCGACCTCCGCCTGGCTTGCGGGTCCCCATTCCTCCAGCGCGGCCAGCAGCCGGTAGTGGTAGCCGCGCAGGCCGTCGCCGTGCGCCTCGAAACCGGCGTTCAGCAACCCGAAGGCGCGGGCGTGCGCCCTGCTGACGAGCCAGGTTGCGCGGCCCTGGAGCCGAGCGGGGGAGCGGCCGCCGGGGCCGTGGGGTGTGGGCACTCCGCCAGCCTAACGGTTGTTGGCGCCACCCACATAGGTTATGTTGGCTGTACCAACATTGGTAGGGCCAACACGTGGCCCGCGAGCCGCGCACCTTCCCGACACCACGGTCACGGAGGAAGTCCACTCATGAACAGCGCCCACGACGCGCCCGGGCGCGTCCTCATCGTCGGACGCAGCCCCGGCGTCCTGCT
>WRCZ01000057.1 GCA_009783685.1 Actinomycetes bacterium | reverse complement strand
GGTGGGCAGGCCGGTGTCGGCGTGCAGGGGTATGGACACCCCGCCGATGTCCCAGCGGTCGCAGGTGGCGAAGAGCGGAAGGAGGCCGATCGAGGCGTGCTCGGCGGCGTGCAGGGCGCCGGGCAGCTCCTCGGGGTGGATCCGGGCGGCGTCCAGCTGGTCGTCGGTGACCGTCCACCAGACGGCCCGGGTACGCAGGGTCCGCGGCGGGAGGTCCAGCTTGGTCTCGCCCATGACCTCGCCGGTGATGAGCCGGCGGCGCAGGTAGGACACGACCTGGTGGGTCACCTCGACCGACCCGAAGTGGATCCGGGCGTCGCCCCACGGCTCCTCCAGCTCGTCGGCGAGGACCCGCACGTCGGTGGTGTCGCGGGCCATCGTCGAGTAGGGCGGGTCGGCGCGCTCGACCAGGGCGACCGAGTCCTCCAGGTCGAGCTGCCGGACGACGTAGGTGCGGCCCTGGTGGAGGTGGACCGCGCCGTCGTGGACGGTGGTGTGGGCGGCGCCCTCGTCGACGGTGCCGAGCAGGCGGCCGGTCCCGGCCTCGACGACCTGGACGGGGGTACCGCCCTCGCCGCGGATGTCGGTGAGGTCGGCGGCCCGCTCCCGCCGGGTCCAGAACCAGCCGGACGCCCGGCGCCGGAGCAGCCCGCGCTGCTCGAGCTGCGGCACCAGCGAGGTCGCCTCGGGACCGAACAGGTCCAGGTCGGCCTCGGTGAGCGGCAGCTCCGCGGCGGCCGCGCACAGGTGCGGGGCGAGGACGTACGGGTTGTCCGGGTCGAGCACCGTGGACTCCACGGGCCGCTCGAAGATCGCCTCGGGGTGGTGGACGAGGTACGTGTCCAGCGGGTCGTCACGGCCGACCATGATCGCCAGCGCGCCCCGGCCGGTGCGGCCCGCACGGCCGGCCTGCTGCCACAGGGAGGCGCGGGTGCCGGGGTAGCCGGCCAGCAGGACGGCGTCGAGCCCGCTGACGTCCACGCCCAGTTCCAGGGCGGAGGTGGAGGCGAGGCCGAGCAGGCGGCCGGAGTGCAGGTCGCGTTCCAGGGCGCGGCGCTCCTCGGCGAGGTAGCCGCCGCGGTAGGCCGCGACGCGGCGGGGGAGGGAGGGGTCGATCTCGGCCAGTCGTTCCTGGGCGATGAGGGCGACGAGTTCCGCGCCGCGCCGGGACCGGACGAAGGCCACGGTGCGGACGCCCTGCAGGACCAGGTCGGTCAGGAGTTCGGCGGACTCCGCGGTGGCGGTGCGCCGCACGGGGGCGCCGTGCTCGCCGGACATCTCGGTGAGCGGCGGCTCCCACAGCGCGAAGGCCACCTCGCCGCTCGGGGAGGTGTCCTCGGTGACCTCGGCGACCGGCACCCCGGTCAGCCGGCCGGCGGCGCGCGCGGGGTCGGCGGCGGTCGCGGAGGCCAGCAGGAAGACCGGGTGCGCGCCGTATCGGGCGCAGACCCGCCGCAGCCGCCGCAGCACCTGGGCGACGTGCGAGCCGAAGACGCCGCGGTAGGTGTGGCACTCGTCGATGACGACATAGCGCAGGCTGCGCAGGAAGGAGGACCAGCGGGCGTGCCCGGGCAGGATGCCGCGGTGCAGCATGTCCGGGTTGGTCAGCACGTAGGTGGCGTACTGGCGGACCCACTCGCGTTCCTCGAACGGGGTGTCGCCGTCGTACACGGCCGGCCGTACGGCCTGGCCCAGGGGTGCGGCCAGCGCCGCCACGGCCCGGCGCTGGTCGGCGGCCAGGGCCTTGGTCGGCGCCAGGTACAGCGCGGTCGCGCCGCGCCCGCCGGTGGCGGAGCCGCCGCGGGCCCGTGCGCCCGGTTCCGCGCCGTCCATCAGGGCGCTGAGGACCGGCGCGAGGTACGCCAGCGACTTCCCGGACGCCGTGCCGGTGGCGACGACCACCGACTCGCCGCGGACCGCGTGGGCGGCCGCGCGGGCCTGGTGTTCCCACGGACGGTCGATCCCGGCCGTCCGGATCGCCTCCACGACATCCACCCGGATGCCCTCGGGCCAGGATGCATGCCTGCCGACCCGCGGGGGCAGGTGCTCCGTATGGGTGATGCGTACGGCACGGTCGTCCCCCGCGGAGAGCCGCTCCAGAGCGGTCCGGGGAGACGGGCGTCCGTGCGCCGACTGCGGAAGATGATCCTGGGCCATCGGCACTCAGTGTGTCACCGGCGTGACGGACAATCGCAGTAAGGCGTCGTGCTGGCCCACCGCGAAGTGATTGAATGCCATCGCGGCTGCCGATCCTTCCCCTACCTTTCGGTGAGGAAGGCCCCTACAACCGTTACCTTCGGTGGGTAGCCCCAGGGGGGCGCCGCGTCGATGCAAGGTGCTGGAGGATCCGTGGACCTGTCCCTGTCGACCCGAACCGTCGGCGATCGCACGATCGTCGAGGTCGGCGGCGAGATTGATGTGTACACCGCGCCCAAGCTGCGCGAGCAGCTGGTGGAGCTCGTGAACGACGGGAGTTACCACCTGGTCGTGGACATGGAGGGAGTCGACTTCCTCGATTCGACCGGCCTGGGTGTGCTCGTCGGCGGGCTCAAGCGGGTGCGCGCTCATGAGGGATCGCTGCGTCTGGTGTGCAACCAGGAGCGCATCCTGAAGATTTTCCGCATCACCGGCCTGACCAAGGTGTTCCCGATCCACACCTCGGTCGACGAGGCCGTCGCCGCGACCGACTGAACCTTCGACCCAGACGAGGGGCACCGGACGGGTTCGCCGTCCGGGCCCCTGTGTTGCCCACCCAAAGGAACCGAGGGGGAGGCCCGGCCATGCCCACCGTAGAACTGCTCTTCAGCGCCCAGCCCGAGCACGTGCGCACCGCGCGGCTCGTAGCGGCTGCAGTGGCGCGCCGGGCGGGGGTGGACGAGGCGGCACTGGACGAGGTGCGGCTGGCCGTGGGCGAGGCGTGCAGCCGCGCCGTCGGCCTGCACCGCATCAGCGGCGTCGAGGACCCGGTACGGGTGCGGCTCACCGAGGAGGAGAAGAAGTTCTCCATCGAGGTGGCCGACGAGGTGCCCGGCACCCCCTCCGGCTCCGCGCCCGACACCGGCGCCGACGAGCCGGCCGACGACGAGGGCGAGATGGGCCTCGCGGTCATCAGCGGCCTCGTCGACGACTTCGAGGTCATCGACGGCGACAAGGGCGGCATCATCCGGATGAGCTGGCCCACGGTCTCCGTCTAGCCGCTCCGTCCGGCCGCTCCGGCCGCTCCGTCCGGCCGACCTTCCGGCCGTTCTTCCAGCCGCTCCCCACCGCACGTCGCGCACCGCGCCGACCTCTGCGCCGCCGGCCCCCGCGGGCCGCGCCGCGCCAGGTCAGGCGCGGTGCCGGCCGCCCTCACGGGCCGCGTTCCGCCCGTCGCGCGGAAACGCCGCCCGTCATTTACCGTGGGAATTCCCTACGGGCACCCTTTTGTGATCTTCTGCTGCTCCCTACAATCCGTCCATCTTTGCTCAGCTCGCCTGAGCGTTGCGGCTTGATCAGCCGTAGGAGCCGCACGCCCATGCGCCAAACGTCAAGGAGGACGAATGGCGGGGCAACTCACCCCTCAATCTCTCGCTGCCGCGCCGGTATTGACCGGCGGAAACCAGGCACTCGTATGGATCATCGCGGTGGTCGCACTGGCCGCTCTCGGGGTCGCCGCGGTGCTGGTACGTCAAGTGCTCGCGTCGGACGAGGGTACCGACTCCATGAAGAAGATCGCTGCTGCCGTGCAGGAAGGCGCCAACGCCTACCTCGCACGGCAGTTCCGTACGCTGGGGATCTTCGCCGTGGCAGCGTTCTTCCTGCTCATGCTGCTGCCGGCGGACACCACCTCGCAGCGCATCGGGCGGTCGATCTTCTTTCTGGTGGGCGCCGTCTTCTCGGCGGTCACCGGCTATATCGGAATGTGGCTCGCGGTCCGCAGCAATGTGCGGGTCGCGGCCGCCGCGCGGGCGGCGACACCGGAATCCGGTGAACCGTCGAAAGATCTCACCGAGGTCTCCCACCACGCGATGAAGATCGCTTTTCGCACCGGCGGCGTGGTCGGAATGTTCACCGTCGGGCTCGGGCTGCTCGGCGCTTCCGTGGTCGTCCTGATCTACAAGGCGGACGCGCCCAAGGTGCTGGAGGGATTCGGGTTCGGCGCGGCCCTCCTGGCGATGTTCATGAGGGTCGGCGGCGGGATCTTCACCAAGGCCGCCGACGTGGGCGCCGACCTCGTCGGCAAGGTCGAGCAGGGCATCCCCGAGGACGACCCGCGCAACGCCGCCACCATCGCGGACAACGTCGGCGACAACGTCGGGGACTGCGCGGGCATGGCGGCCGACCTGTTCGAGTCCTACGCGGTCACCCTGGTGGCCGCCCTGATCCTCGGCAAGGTCACCTTCGGCGACTCCGGGCTGGTGTTCCCGCTGCTCATACCGGCGATCGGGGTGCTCACCGCGATGGTCGGCATCTTCGCCGTGGCTCCCCGCCGCTCCGACCGGAGCGGCATGACCGCCATCAACCGCGGCTTCTTCATCTCCGCGGTGATCTCGCTGGCCGGCGTCGCCATCGCCGTCTTCTCCTACCTGCCCTCCTCCTACTCCGACCTCAAGGGCGTCGGCCCCGACATCTCCTCGCACGCCGGTGATCCGCGGGTCCTCGCCCTGGTCGCGGTCGCCATCGGCATCGTGCTGGCCGCGCTGATCCAGCAGCTCACCGGCTACTTCACCGAGACCACCCGGCGCCCGGTGCGCGACATCGGCAAGACGTCGCTGACCGGGCCGGCCACCGTGGTGCTCTCCGGCATCGCGCTGGGCCTGGAGTCCGCGGTGTACTCGGCGGTGCTGATCGCCCTCGCGGTCTACGGGGCGTTCCTGCTCGGCGGCACCTCGATCTTCCTCGCGCTGTTCGCGGTGGCGCTGGCCGGCACCGGCCTGCTCACCACGGTCGGCGTGATCGTGGCCATGGACACCTTCGGGCCGGTCTCCGACAACGCCCAGGGCATCGCCGAGATGTCCGGCGACGTCCACGGCGAGGGCGCCCAGGTCCTCACCGACCTGGACGCGGTCGGCAACACCACCAAGGCCATCACCAAGGGCATCGCGATCGCCACCGCGGTGCTCGCGGCGACGGCCCTGTTCGGGTCGTTCAAGGAGGCCGTCGACACCGCGGTCGCCAAGGCCCATACGGGCCCGGCCGACGATCGCTGGCTGTCCCTGGACATCTCCCAGCCGAACAACCTCGTCGGGCTGCTGCTCGGCGCGGCCGTGGTCTTCCTCTTCTCCGGACTGGCGATCAACGCCGTGTCGCGGTCCGCGGGCGCGGTGGTCTACGAGGTGCGCCGCCAGTTCCGCACCCACCCGGGGATCATGGACGGCACCGAAGTGCCCGAGTACGGGCGCGTGGTGGACATCTGCACCAAGGACGCGCTGCGCGAGCTGGCCACGCCGGGACTGCTCGCCGTGCTGGCCCCCGTCGCGGTGGGCTTCGCCCTCGGTATCGGCTCGCTCGCCTCGTACCTGGCGGGCGCGATCGGCGCCGGCACCCTGATGGCGGTGTTCCTCGCCAACTCCGGCGGCGCCTGGGACAACGCCAAGAAGCTCGTCGAGGACGGCCATCACGGCGGCAAGGGCAGCGAGGCCCATGCCGCGACCGTCATCGGCGACACCGTCGGCGACCCGTTCAAGGACACCGCGGGCCCGGCGATCAACCCGCTGCTGAAGGTGATGAACCTGGTGGCGCTGCTGATCGCGCCGGCCATCGTCAAGTTCAACTACGGCGTCGACGCCAACCTCGCCGTGCGGATCCCGGTGGCCATCGTGGCCCTGGCGGTCATCATCGGCGCGGTCTACGTCTCCAAGCGCCGCGGCATCGCGATGGACGACCAGGGGAAGGACGGTGACCAGTCTCCCGCGGACCACGGATCGACCGTGGCCGCCTGACAGCACCGTCGCGATTCCCCCGATTCCCGGCCTCTGACGTCCCCTTCACCTGCGTGTTCGGCACGCTGCCCGCGGGCGCCCGGTGTTCACCGGGCGCCCGTGGCGCGCCGGCGCGCGGATCCGTTGCGAGGCCGCCGCCCGGTTCTTGCGACGAACGGCTTGAATAGCGGAGGAAAGAGGACGATCCGGGTTCCGGATTCGCGGTGCGTACGGGGTACCCGTGTATGTTCCGGGGCGGTAAGGCCACGGAAGGGACCCATCCGGTGAAGGTGAACACGAAGTTCCTGACCGCGCTGTCCGGAGCGGTACTGCTCCTGGCGGTCGCCGGGTGCAGCAGTGACGACTCGGGCAAGAAGCTGAACGACTGGGCCAAGGGCGTCTGCGATCAGGCGGCCGCCCCGGCCAAGCAGATCGACGACGCGAACACCGCCATCAGCAAGGTGAACAGCGGCGGCAGCCCGGCGGACGTCCAGAAGGCCGACTCGGCGGCCTTCCAGCAGCTGTCCAGCGCCTACGCGTCGCTGGCCGGGATCTTCCAGAAGGCCGGGGCCGCGCCCAACGGCGACGAGGGGACGACCTTCCAGCAGAACGCCGTCACCACCCTCAACCACCTGTCGGCGCAGTACGAGAGCCTGAAGAAGCAGGTCGACGCGCTCAACACCAGCGACCAGAACAAGTTCGCCGACGGCCTGAAGAGCGTCTCCGACTCCCTGACCAAGACCACCGCGGACGTCCAGAGCTCCATCACCACCCTCAGCCAGGGCGACGCCGGCAAGGCGCTCGCCGCCCAGCCGGGCTGCCAGCGGGTGTCGAGCACCGCGTCGCCGACCGGGTCGCCCACGGCCTCCTGACCGCTCGCGCGCTCTCCGGCCGGCGTTCCGCGAGAATGAGCCGTGTGAGTACGCCGCGCAACGCCGCCCCCCGTCCCGTTCCCGCCAGCGCCCCGTCGCTGCGCGCCGACCTGCTCGCCGCCGACTTCACCGCCGACGGCTGCCTCGACCTGCTCGGGGCGGTCGCCTACGCGGCGCTGTCCCGGGCCGAGACCGTGCCCGCGCTGCGCGCCACCCGCGGCGCCGGCCCGCTGGAGAGCCTCGTCCGGCTGTTCCTGCTCCAGCAGCCCGTCCCGTACGACCGGGCCCGCGCCGCCCTGCCCGGCATCGAGCAGTACGCGGCCGACGGCTGGGTGGTGCGCGACGGGGACGAGGTGCGGGCGACCGTCGACGTCCGCCCCTACGCGGGCGACGGCGGCGAGGACTGGTGGATCGTCTCCGACCTGGGCTGCGCCGTGGGCGGCGCGGGCGGCATCGGCAGCGCACCCGGCGTGGACCGCGCCGACCTGGTGCTCGGCGTCGGCGGCGCGTCCACCACGCTCGCCGGGCTGACCGTCGCCACGTCCGTGGACCGCGCGCTGGACCTCGGCACCGGCTCCGGCATCCAGGCCCTGCACGCCTCCCGGCACGCCGCCCGGGTCACCGCCACCGACCTCAACCCGCGCGCCCTGGAGTTCGCCCGGCTGACGCTGGCCCTGTCCGGGGCGCGCGAGCCGGATCTGCGGCAGGGCAGCCTCTTCGAGCCGGTCGCGGACGAGCGGTTCGACCTGATCGTGTCGAACCCGCCCTTCGTGATCTCACCCGGCGGCCGCTTCACCTACCGCGACGGCGGAATGGCCGGGGACGACCTGTGCCGCACGCTGGTCCAGCAGTCCGCCGGCCACCTGACCGACGGCGGCTGGTGCCAGCTGCTGGCGAACTGGCAGCACATCGAGGGCGAGGACTGGCGCGAGCGGCTCGCCGGCTGGGTGCCGGCCGGCTGCGACGCGTGGATCGTGCAGCGCGAGGTGCAGGACGTGGCGCAGTACGCCGAGCTGTGGCTGCGCGACGCCGGGGACCACCGCGCCGACCCCGCCGCCTACGCCGCGCACTACGACGCGTGGCTGGAGGAGTTCGAGCGCGGCAAGGTCAACGGCGTCGGCTTCGGCTGGATCACCCTGCGCAGGTCGGGGTCCGCGGACCCGGTGGTGGTCGCGGAGGAGTGGCCGCACCCGGTGGAGCAGCCGCTGGGCGCGCACATCGCGGACTGGTTCGTGCGGCAGGACTTCCTGCGCTCGCATGACGACGCGGCGCTGCTGGCGTCCCGCTTCACCCTCGCGCCGGACGTCGTCCAGGAGCAGGTGGGGCTGCCGGGCGCGGAGGACCCGGAGCACGTGGTGCTGCGGTCGGCCCGCGGGATGCGGCGCGCCACCAAGGTCGACACGGTCGGTGCGGGCTTCGCCGGGGTGTGCGACGGGACGCTGCCGGCCGGCCGCATCGTGGACGCGATCGCCCAGCTGCTGGGCGAGGACCCGGTGGTGCTGCGCGACCGCACGCCCGAGTCGATCCGGCTGCTGGTCGGGCAGGGCTTCCTGGAGCCGGTCGCCGACTGAGGCACCGCGAGGGCGGCGCCGACCGAGGCGCCGCGGGGCGGCCGCTCCTCAGTGGATGTTGCGGACGACCGTCCACAGCGCGGCCAGGCCGAGCACCGCGTACTGCGCCCGCGGGCTGAGCACCGGCCGCCAGCGCCGTCCCCGCAGCCCCTCCACCAGCCACCGCACGCACATCCCCAGCATGACCGGCGAGGCGATCAGCAGCAGGGCGTTCTCGTGGAAGGCGCGCACGGGGTCGCCGTGCAGCAGGTCGTAGGCGAGGCGGGTGCCGCCGCACGCCGGGCAGAGCAGTCCGGTGACCCAGTTGAACGGGCAGCGCGGCAGCCAGTGCCCGCTCTGGTGCGGGTCGGTGTTGTAGAGGTACGCCGAGGCCGCCACGGCCGCGGCGAGGGCACCGAGCGGCGCGACCGCCGGATGGTGCCGCAGCCCGCTGGGCCGGCGCACCGCGGGGGGCGCGCCGGCCGGAACGTGCCGCAGGTGGTCAGCCACGCAGGACACGGCCCTGGGCGTCGGTCTGGTTGTTGCCGGCGAGCAGCATGATGCCGTCGATCAGCGCCCAGATCCCGCAGCCGCCGCAGGTGAAGAGCTGCCCGAGGGCTATGCCGGTGTGGCCGGTGTAGAAGCGGCCGACGCCGAAGCCGCCGAGGAGCAGCTGCAGGACACCCGCGGTGACCTTCGACTTCTCGGAGTAGGGTCGCCCGTAGGGGTCGACGCCGTACGGCGCGTTCGGGTCCCCGGTGTAGGTGCCGGGCGGAGGCGGCGGATAGGCGCCACCCTGCGGGTAGCCGTACCCGGGCTGTCCGCCCTGCGGGTAGCCGTAGCCCGGCTGCTGCTGGCCGTACGGATTCTGGCCATAAGGATTCTGGTCGGACAAGGCCGTCCCCCTGCGCTTGAAGTGCGTGTGCGGTCTTTGCTGGCGGACATCCTTGCAGTCCCCGCCCGCCCCTGTCCCCTCCGGGGGCCGGGCGCCCGGCGGGCCGTACGTCCTGGCCCGGGCCACCGGCGCGCCCCCCGGCGCACTACCGCAAAGCCCCCGGGCGCGGCCGTGGCACCTGCATTTCCGGGCACGATGGGCTGAGGAGACGTAGCCTTCTTGAGGACCCCGGCAGTGTGGATAGAACGTACATCGGGTTACCGTTCGAGTGGCGTTGCGGACTTTTCCCGTTTGACACGGGGCCACGAGGTACGGTCACACTCCGCAGCGACACCCCTTCGACCCGGAGAGAAGAGCGAAGTTGTCCCCGACCCGCGAGACCGCACCAGGCGGCCGCCGACTCGTCATCGTCGAGTCGCCTGCCAAGGCGAAGACGATCAAGGGCTATCTCGGCCCGGGATACGTCGTCGAGGCCAGCGTCGGGCACATCCGCGACCTCCCCAACGGGGCCGCCGAAGTGCCGGCGGAGTACAAGGGCCAGCCGTGGGCGCGGCTCGGCGTCAATGTGGACAGCGATTTCCAGCCGATCTACGTCGTCAACGCCGACAAGAAGGCACAGGTCAAGAAGCTCAAGGATCTCCTGAAGGAGTCCGACGAACTATTCCTCGCCACCGATGAGGACCGCGAGGGCGAGGCCATCGCCTGGCATTTGCAGGAAATCCTCAAGCCCAAGGTGCCGGTGCACCGGATGGTGTTCCACGAGATCACCAAGGACGCCATCCAGGAAGCCGTGCGCAATCCGCGCGAGCTGAACCAGCGCCTCGTCGACGCGCAGGAGACCCGCCGCATCCTCGACCGGCTGTACGGCTACGAGGTCTCGCCGGTGCTGTGGAAGAAGGTCATGCCGCGGCTGTCGGCCGGCCGCGTCCAGTCCGTCGCCACCCGGCTCGTCGTCGAGCGGGAGCGCGAGCGGATCGCGTTCCGCTCCGCCGAGTACTGGGACCTGATCGGCACCTTCGGCACCGGCCGCGCCGGCGACGCCTCCGACCCGTCGACGCTCACCGCCCGCCTGGTCGCGGTCGACGGCCGCCGGGTCGCCCAGGGCCGCGACTTCGACGCCTCGACCGGCCAGCTCAAGGCCGGCGCCAACGTCCTGCAGCTCGACGAGAGCGCCGCCCGCGCGCTGGCCGCCGCGCTCGCCGACACGCAGTTCTCGGTGCGCAGCGTCGAGTCCAAGCCCTACCGCCGCTCGCCGTACGCGCCGTTCCGCACCACCACCCTCCAGCAGGAGGCGTCGCGCAAGCTCGGCTTCGGCGCGAAGGCGACCATGCAGGTGGCCCAGAAGCTGTACGAGAACGGCTTCATCACCTACATGCGTACCGACTCCACCACGCTGTCGGAGACCGCGGTCCGCGCCGCCCGCGCCCAGGTCACCCAGCTGTACGGCGCGGAGTTCCTGCCGGACAAGCCGCGCGTGTACACCGGCAAGGTCAAGAACGCGCAGGAGGCGCACGAGGCGATCCGCCCCTCCGGCGACCGCTTCCGCACCCCCGCGGAGACCGGCCTGACCGGCGACCAGTTCCGGCTCTACGAGCTGATCTGGATGCGGACCGTCGCGTCGCAGATGAAGGACGCCGTCGGGCAGTCCGTCACCGTCCGGGTCGGCGGTGCCTCCGCGGACGGCCGGGACGCCGAGTTCTCCGCGTCCGGCAAGATCATCACCTTCCACGGCTTCCTCAAGGCCTACGTCGAGGGCGCCGACGACCCCAACGCGGAGCTGGACGACCGCGAGCGCCGGCTGCCGCAGGTCAGCGAGGGCGACCCGCTGACCGCCACCGGGATCACCGCCGACGGCCACGCCACCAAGCCGCCCGCCCGCTACACCGAGGCCTCGCTGGTCAAGGAGCTGGAGGAGCGGGAGATCGGCCGCCCGTCGACGTACGCGACGATCCTGGGCACGATCCTGGACCGCGGCTACGTCTTCAAGAAGGGCACCGCGCTCGTCCCGACGTTCCTGTCGTTCGCGGTGGTCAACCTGCTGGAGAAGCACTTCGGCCGGCTGGTCGACTACGACTTCACCGCGTCCATGGAGGACGACCTCGACCGCATCGCCCGCGGCGAGGCCCAGGCCGTGCCGTGGCTGCGCCGCTTCTACTTCGGCTCCGACGAGGGCGAGACCGACGCGGTGCCGTCCGCGGCCAACGCGGGCAACGGCGACGGCGACCACCTCGGCGGCCTCAAGGAACTCGTCGAGGACCTGGGCGCGATCGACGCCCGCGAGATCTCCTCCTTCCCCGTCGGCGACGGCATCGTGCTGCGCGTCGGGCGCTACGGCCCCTACGTGGAGAAGGGCGAGCGCGGCGAGGAGGAGCACCGCCGCGCGGACGTCCCCGACGACCTGCCGCCGGACGAGATGACGGTGGAGTACGCGCAGGAGCTGTTCGCCAAGCCCAGCGGCGACTTCGAACTCGGCAACGACCCCGCCACCGGGCGGCCGATCGTCGCCAAGGACGGACGCTACGGCCCGTACGTCACCGAGGTGCTGCCCGAGGACACCCCGAAGACCGGCAAGAACGCGATCAAGCCGCGCACCGCCTCCCTCTTCAAGTCGATGTCCCTGGACACCGTCACCCTGGAGGACGCGCTGCGGCTGATGTCGCTGCCGCGTGTCGTCGGCACCGACGCCGAGGGCGTCGAGATCACCGCGCAGAACGGCCGCTACGGCCCCTACCTGAAGAAGGGCACGGACTCGCGCTCCCTGGAGAACGAGGAGCAGCTCTTCACGATCACCCTCGACGAGGCGCTGGCCATCTACGCCCAGCCGAAGGTGCGCGGGCGGGCCGCGGCCAAGCCGCCGCTCAAGGAGCTGGGCACCGACCCGGTCAGCGAGCGCCCGGTCGTCGTCAAGGACGGCCGCTTCGGCCCGTACGTCACCGACGGCGAGACCAACGCGACGCTGCGCCGTGACGACGACGTGGAGACGATCACGCCGGAGCGCGGCTACGAGCTGCTGGCCGAGAAGCGGGCCAAGGGGCCGGTGAAGAAGAAGGCCGCCGCGAAGAAGGCGCCGGCGAAGAAGGCCGCGGCCAAGAAGACGGCGGCCAAGAAGGCGGCACCCGCCGCGAAGAAGACGGCGGCCAAGAAGACGACGGCGAAGAAGGCCGCACCTTCGGAGTAGGTGGCGCGGCCCTCCCGGTGACGGCGGGGCCGCACCCGGGCGGTGCTGACCCGCCGCCAGGCGCGCCGGCGTGGGACTCGGCGCGCCCCTCACCCCGCCCTCCCCGGAAGGGCCGAACCGACATGAGTGGCCGCGCTGGAGGCGGCTAGGCTGTCAGGATGACGCGATCCGAGCAGCCGGCGCAGCCCGCGGACGTCACCGACACGTTCGCCACCGACCTCGCGGCGGACTCACGTGAACGAGCGGTGGGTGCGCTGCTGAAGATCCCCGCGCTGCGCAGGCTGTGGAATGCCCAGTTGACCGGAGCGGTCGCCGACCGCCTCGGCCTGCTCGTGCTGCTCCTGCTCACCGTGCAGGCCGTCGCGGCGTCCCACTCGTTCGGGGGCGGCTACCGGGGCGTGGCCTTCGCTGCCTCGGCGGTGTTCGCCGCCCGCCTGGTCGCGACCCTGATCTTCGGCGCCGTACTGCTCGGCCCGCTGTCCTCGCTGACCGCCGAGGGCGGCCCGCTGGACCGGCGCTGGACGATGATCGGCGCCGACGGCCTGCGCCTCGCGCTGTTCATCGTGGCCCCGCTGTGGATCACCTGGGTGCCGAACTCCGCGCACATCTGGCTGCTCGTCACCGCGTTCGTCGCCGGCGTCGCCGACCGCTTGTGGGTGGTGGCCAAGGACGGCGCCGCGCCGCTGCTGCTGCCGGCCGGCGAGTCCTCGGTGCGGCCCGCGCCCGACCACCTGGCCACCCTGCACCGGCTGGACCTGCGCACCAGCTTCGTGGCGTTGCCGCTGGCCGCCGCCGCGCTGGTCGTGGTGACCATGGTCAACACCCTCATCGCGCTCGGCGCCCACTGGTTCCACCTGCACCAGGTGGCGCTGTCCTCGTACGTGGCGGCCGGCCTGTTCTCCTCGTCGATCGCGATCCTCTACCTGCTCGAACTGCCGTCCGGCACCGCCGCCCGGCCGCGCTCCCCGCTGGAGGGGCTGCGGCTGCCCAAGGGCCCGGCGGGCACCGAGCGCGGCAGGACCGGCGCGCTGCCGCTGCTGGTCCTGGCCACCGCCGCGGTCGCCGGCGCGATCGGCGCCGCCGTGGCGCTCGCCGTGCTGCGCGCCGCCGGACTCCACTTCGGCCCGGTGGGCTTCGGCCTGCTCGTGCTGGCGCTCACCGCGGGCACCGTCATCGGCATCAGGGTCGCGCCCAGGACCCTGCCGGGCCTGTCCCGCCGCCGGCTGCTCGCCATGACGATCGGCCTCACCGGCATCGCCCTGCTGCTCACCGGCATCGTCGCCGACCAGGCGAGCGTGCTGCTGATCGCGCTGCTCGCCGGCGTCAGCGCCGGACTGACCGCCAACATCGGCCATGTGCTCATCGAGCAGGAGGCCGAGGAGCCGCGCAGGGCCCGCACCGTCGAGCACCTGCAGGCCGTCGCCCGCGCGGTCGTCGCCGTCGCGGCCATCGCCGCACCGCTGGTGGCCGGCGCGATCGGGCCGCACCGCATCCACCACGGGCACTTCACCTTCGACCACGAGGGCGCCGCGTACACGCTCATCCTCGTCGGCGCGCTGCTGCTGCCGGTCGCCGCGCTGGTCCTCGGCAAGACCGACGACCGCACCGGCGTGCCGCTCCGCCGCGACCTGCGCGAGGCGCTGCGCGGCGCGGAACCGGCCGTCGCGCCCGCGGCCACGGGCTTCTTCATCGCGATAGAGGGCGGCGACGGCGCGGGCAAGTCCACGCAGGTCGAGGCGCTCGCCGAGTGGATCCGCAGCAAGGGCCACGAGGTCGTCGTCACCCGCGAGCCCGGTGCCACCGCGGTCGGCAAGCGGCTGCGGTCCATCCTGCTCGACGTCTCGGACGCCGGGATCTCGCACCGCGCCGAGGCGCTGCTGTACGCGGCGGACCGCGCCGAGCACGTCGACACCGTGGTGCGGCCCGCGCTCGCGCGCGGCGCGGTCGTCATCTCCGACCGCTACATCGACTCCTCGGTCGCCTACCAGGGCGCCGGCCGCGACCTGGCGCCGACCGAGATCGCCCGCATCTCGCGCTGGGCCACCGACGGGCTCGTCCCGCACCTGACCGTCCTGCTCGACGTCGCGCCGGAGACCGCGCGGGAACGCTTCACCGAGGCGCCGGACCGCCTGGAGTCCGAGCCGGCCGAGTTCCACCAGCGGGTCCGCGCCGGCTTCCTCACCCTGGCCGCCGCCGACCCGGCGCGCTACCTCGTCATCGACGCGGGGCAGGCACCCGAGGACGTCACCACCGTCGTACGGCACCGGCTCGACGAGCTCCTGCCGCTCTCCGAGAAGGAGATCGAGGCCCGCGCCGAGGCCGAGCGCAAGGCCGCCGAGGAGGCCGCCCGGCTCGCCGCCGAGGAAGCGGCCCGCAAGGCGGAGGAGGAGCGGCTCGAACGCGAGCGGCAGGCGCAGCTGGAGAAGCTGCGGCGCGAGGAGGAGGAGCGCAGGCTCGCGGCCGAGGAGGCCGCGCGGCGCGAGATCGCCGAGCGCAAGGCCGCGCAGGAGGCGGAGGCCGCGCGGCTGCGCGCGGAGGAGGCCGCCCGCGTCGAGGCGGAGGCCGCCGCCAAGCGCGAGGCCGAGGCCGCGGCCCACGCCGCCGAGCAGGAGCGGCTGCGGCGGCTCGCCGAGGAGCAGGCGCGGCTGCGCGCCGAGGCGGAGGAGCGGCGCCGCGAGAAGCAGCGCAAGGCCGAGGAGGCGCTGCTGCGCGCCGAGGCCGCGCGGGCGGCCGCGGCGGCCGCTGCTGCTGAGGCGGCTGCCGCGGAGACGACGGTGCTGCCGCAGATTGCTCCCGAGGGGGAGGGGTCCGGATCCTCCGGGGCCTCTGGATCTTCCGGGGCGCCCGGGTCCTCTGGGTCCTCCGGATCCTCCGAAGAGTCGAAGGGCGGTTCGTCGCAGGAGCCGACGCAGGGCGGGGCCGAGGGCGACGACGACGGTCCTGCCGAGCGCAGCACCGAGGACACGACGGTCCTCACCCCGGTCGCCGCGGCGGGCGAGGCGTCCGACGCTCCTGGGGCGTCGGAGACGACGACGGTGATGACGCCGCTGCCCGGGCGGGTGGACGAGGGTTCGGACGCATCCGGTGCTTCGGCCGCCTCGGACGCTTCGGCTGCGGGCGACGGGTCCGGGTCCCAAGCCGGCTCGGGCTCCGCGGAGAGCACGGACGGGTCCGAGACCACGACGATGATGCCGCCGGTGCCGGGGACGGCGCGGGACGCCGATCCCGCGGACCGGGTGCCGCCGTGGCTGTTCCGGCCCGAGGCGTCGGACACGGAGCGGACGCGCGAGCTGCCCGCGCCGGGGGCCTCCGTGACACAGGCGCCGTCCGGGCGCCGGCCCAGGCCGGAATGGGCCGAGGCGACGCCGCTCGACGACTTGCCGTCGCTGGCCGATGAGTTGTTGGGGCCGCACGAGGAGGGGGAGCCTCCGGCTGGGGGGCGCCGCTGAGGGTTCCCCTGCGGGGGGCTTCTCGGTGGTCAGGCTGCGCCCGGGGCTTTTTCGGGGTACCTTCGCGGTCCCCGAGTGCGCGGGTTCTTCCGGGGTGCCCCGGGGGCCGTGCTGGCGTGCGCTGGTCTCGTAGTGGCTGAGCGCGCCGTTCCCCGCGCCCCTCGGCAACTGGGGTGCCTCCTTGGGGGCTTTGCCGTCGAACGGCATCGTTCCGCCTGGTCGCGCCGTTCCCCGCGCCCCTTGCGGGGTCCGGGGTGCCACCTGGGCGCCGTTGCCGGCGTGTGGTGCGTTGTGGCTTGTCGCGCGGTTCCTCGCGCCCCTGCGGCATCCGGGGTGCCCCCGGGGGTGCGTACCCGTCCAACGGTTCGTGGTGGCTTGTCGCGCAGTTCCTCGCGCCCCTTGCGGTGCGCGTTCGGTGGGTGGGGTCGGTGCCGCCACGGGAGTATCTCCTCGGAACTGTGCGTGCGGCTACTTTCGTGAAGTGGGCCGGGGGGATGCACAGTTCCTGCGGGGACACTCCCGTACCGTCCCCTTCGGCCGGTCCCCGGGCGCGGGTGGGTGGCT
>WRCZ01000056.1 GCA_009783685.1 Actinomycetes bacterium | reverse complement strand
TCAGCAGGCGCCGCTAGCTCAGTTGGTTAGAGCAGCTGACTCTTAATCAGCGGGTCCGGGGTTCGAGACCCTGGCGGCGCACCTAAGACGAAGGCCCTCCGCATCGCGCGGAGGGCCTTCGGCGTTCCCCACCCGCGGGGGGGACCACCGCCCGCTCCCCGGCCGCTCCCCCGTGTGCCGCAACTAAACGAGCGCCGGCCGGTTCCGCCGGGACCCTTGAGCTATGGGGCACTGGCCGGCGTACGTGGGCTCGGTGCAGGTGCGGATCGAGGCGTCCACCGGCCGCCGGCAGCTGCTCCTGCTGCTGGTCGGGCTGATCGGGTCGTTCCTGTTCATCCGGTTCAGCACCCGGATGATCCGCCGCGGCGTGTCCTGGTGGCCCGGCAACGTCCAGCCGGGCGGGCTGCACATCCACCATGTGGTGTTCGGCCAGGTGATGATGTTCATCGGCGGCATCGGCTCGTTCGCGGTGCGCGGCGGCCCGCTCGTGCACGACCTGCTCGCGGTGCTGTTCGGGGTGGGCTGCGGCCTGGTGCTCGACGAGTTCGCGCTGGTGCTGCACCTGGAGGACGTGTACTGGCGCGAGGAGGGCCGCCAGTCGGTCGACGCGGTGATCCTGGCGGTGGCGCTCATCGGGCTGGTGCTGTTCGGCGCGGCGCCGCTGGGCGGCAGCGTCGGCGGCACGTCGTACGCCACCTACGTGGTGGCCGCGGTGCTGGCCGGCTTCGTGGTGCTGTGCCTGCTCAAGGGCAAGGTGTGGACGGGCCTGCTCGGCGTCATGGTGCCGCTGCTCGCGGTGGTCGGCGCGGTGCGGCTGGCCCGTCCGGGCAGCCCCTGGGCGCGGTGGCGGTACACCTCGCGGCCCCGGCGGATGGCGCGGGCGGAGCGCCGCGAGGAGCGCGTCACCCGGCGGTTCTCGGCGGCCAAGACGCGGATGATGGACGCGGTGGCCGGCGCGCCGTCCCCGGTGTCGCTGACGAAGGCGCCGCCGCGCCGGGAGCCGACGGTCATCGAGGTGCCGCCGTCGCGCCTGGAGGTGCGGCTGGCGCAGGTACTGGGGCCGTTGCGCGACCCGGGCGCGGCAGCCGCCGTCTGGTACCTGCGGGCGGCCACCGCGGTGAACGCGGTGACCGGTGTCGTCGCGCCGTTCCGCCAGCGGGTGCGGGCCGCCACCGACGGCGAGTTCGTGACCCCGTTCCTGGTCAGCCCCGGGTTCACCGGGGCGGTGCTGGCGTTCGTGCTGTCGGTGAGCCTGCGGCGGCGCAAGCGCGCGGCGTGGATCCTCACCGTGGTGCTGACGGCCGGGTACCTGCTGGTCATCGCGGTCGACGTGGCCGCGGTGCCGCGTGCCCACCGGCACCCCTTCAACTGGGTGTCGCTCGCCCTGACCCTGCTGCTGCTGGCCGCGCTGCTGGTCTCCCGCACCCTGTTCAACGTCCGCGGCCGGCGCGGGAACATCGTGCTGGGCCTGGTCAGCCTGGTGGCGGGCGCGGTGGTCGCGGTCGGCGTCGGCACGCTGCTGGTGTACGGCACCGACCGGGCGGAGCCCAGCAGTTGGGGGGAGAGCGCCCGGTACGCGGCGGTGCGGGTGCTGACCGTCTCCAGCCTGTTCGACGTGCCCGGCATCGACGTGCCGGCGTGGACGGACCTGGCGATCAACCTGCTGAGCGTGGCGCTGATGGTGGTGGTGCTGCTGGCGTTCTTCCGCTCCCCGCCCGGCCTGTCCCGGCTGGCGCGGGCCGACGAGCGCCGGCTGCGGGCCCTGCTGCGCGCCTACGGCGGCACGGACTCCTTCGGCTACTTCGCGCTGCGCCGCGACCTGTCGGTGTGCTGGAGCGGCGACCGCGCCGCGGCGGTGGTCTACCGGGTGGTCAACGGCGTCGCGCTGGCGCACGGCGACCCGCTGGGGCCGGTGGCGGCCCGGCCCGCCGCGGTCGCCGGCTGGCTGGACACCGCGCGCCGCCACGCCTGGTCGCCGGCCGCGGCGTACGCGGGCGAGGAGGGCACGGCGGCCTACCGCGCGGCGGGCCTGCACGCGGTGGCCGTGGACGAGGAGGCGGTGCTGGAGGCGGGTCCGCTGCCGCCGGAACTCGCCCGGCTGCGGGGCATGATGACCGAGGCGGGCTACCGGGCGGTGCTGCGCAGGCAGCGGGACGTGGACGCCGAGGAGTGGCCGCACCTGGCCCAACTGGCCGACGCCTGGCGGCAGCACGGCAGCCGGCTGCGGGCGCTGACCGGACGGCGGCGCGCCGACCCGGGCCTGGGGCGGCTCGGGGACGCGGCGGACGGCGACTGCGTGCTGGCGGAGTGCCGGGACCGGAACGGGCGCACCTGCGCGCTGCTGGTGCTGCTGCCGTGGGGACCCGACGGGCTGACGCTGGATCTGCTGCGGTGGGACCGGGAGTCGGGACGGGCCGCGGTGGACTTCCTGCTCGCGGAGGTGATGGACCGGGCGGCGCGGGGAGCGCCGCCGGTGGCGGGCGTGGCCCGGATCTCCCTGGCGTTCGCCGACGCGCCGTCGTTCCCCGTGGTGCGCCGCTCCCGCCGCCTGCTGTGCGAGCGCCGCACCGAACTGCCGCGGGTCCTGGCCGCCGCCACCTTCGCCCACCCCGAACCCCACTTCCACTGACCCCGGCCGGTGACGCCGGCGGG
The DNA here is from genome assembly GCA_009783685.1 of Actinomycetes bacterium. Taxonomy (GTDB): domain Bacteria; phylum Actinomycetota; class Actinomycetes; order Streptomycetales; family Streptomycetaceae; genus Actinacidiphila. Next base: position 13,934 of record WRCZ01000056.1, on the reverse strand, counting down.
CGGAGCGGGGCGCTGCCCCGGAGCCGGGGGACGGCGATGTAGCGTCAGGGGGACGGCACGCGCCGCGTCCGCCCTGTACGTCCCTCATGGAGGCTTCATCATGGCAACCACCCGCACCGCGACGACTCAGTGGAAGGGCCCGCTGATCGGCGGCGCCGGTACCGTCTCGCTGGACACCTCCGGCGTCGGCCAGTACGAGGTGTCCTGGCCCTCGCGCGCCGAGGCCGCCAACGGCAAGACCTCCCCCGAGGAGCTGATCGCCGCGGCCCACTCCTCCTGCTACTCCATGGCGCTCTCGCACGGCCTGGCCGGTGCGGGCACTCCCCCGGAGTCCGTGCAGACGCAGGCGAACGTCACGTTCCAGCCCGGTGAGGGCATCACCGGCATCGCGCTGTCGGTGAAGGCCCGGGTGCCCGGCCTGACCGCCGAGGCGTTCCAGGCCGCGGCGCAGGACGCCAAGGCCAACTGCCCGGTGAGCAAGGCCCTGGCCGGGGTGAACATCACCCTCGAGGCCGAACTCCTGGACTGACGCGGTCTCTCAGCGGCGGGTGACGTGGACGGTGTACGTCCCCGCCGCTGTGCGCGACTCGACCTGGAAGGTCACCCCGGACGCCTGGTCGGTGTAGCTCTCGCCGACGTTGAAGGGCGCGTCGTTCAGGGAGTTGAAGGCCCCGCTGCTGAAGTCGCAGGCGGAGGTGAGCGGATGGGCGTCGGTGACGCTCACCGGGCCCTGCCCGGAGTCCACGTCGGTGCTCACCCGGTAGGCGAGCACCCCGGTCCGGCACGCGTCGTGGTCGTTCCCGCGCTTGGACCGCACCTCCAGCACGTACGCCCGCGTCGGGCCGTACGGCACGATCACCGCCTTGTGCCCGCCCGGCACTTCGACCGGGCTGAGCTGGTAGGTGCCGCTGCCGGGCCGGGATATGCAGTCGATCTGGCGGTCGGTGATCCAGCCGAGCCGCCACTTGTGCCAGGCGAGCAGGTCGCCCTGCAGGCCCCAGTCCAGGGACATGGTGTCCCACTGCCCGGCGAGGGTGTCGGTGCGCTGGAAGTCGTCCGCGGCGTAGAGGTCGGGCAGGCCGAGGGCGTGGCCGTTCTCGTGGCTGAGGACCCGCGAACCCGACTGGTCGTGGCCGTAGATGAGGGACACCTTGTTGAGCTGGGCGCCGTCGTCGGTGGTCGCCGCGGACGCGCCGGTCCAGGTGACGGAGAGCACCGCCTCGTCGGCGGGCGGGCCCGCGTTGGGCGTGACGAGGATGTTGACCAGGTCGTAGCCGCGGAAGTCGATGTCGCGGTCGGCGACCTTGAGCAGGTCCCGCATCATCGCCGTGTGCGCGTCCCAGCCGTAGCCGCGGCCTATCCCGTAGGCGGAGAACGGCCGCGGCATGCGTATCCAGCGCAGCACCGGCGTGGACACGTAGTCGAGCCTGCCGTACGAGCCGGTGGCGTACCACTGCTTGACCGCCGGGAAGAACTCGCCGTAGCGCTGCGCGGCGCTGTACGGCGCGGGCGCGTCGGGGAAGTCGATCAGCAGGGTGAGGGCGTGCACCGTGCCGGTGGAGGGGGCGAACTCGGCGTCGGGGCCGGTGTTCTCCGGCCGGGCGGGGAAGCCCTCGGACATCGCCACCCCGGGGACGGCCCGCAGCGCGCAGGGCCTGGCGGCGGGCGGGGGTGGGGCGTTGAAGGAGAAGTGCGGGTCGGAGGAGACCGTCGAACCGACGGTCAGCAGGGCTATCGCGCCCAGCGCGAGGGCGCGCAGTCCGTACCTGCCCGGCGCGGCCACGCCGGTCAGCCCCGCAGCCCGGGTGCGGTCGGGCTGTGCGGCAGCGCCTCGGTGACGCGCACCGTCCAGGTGCCACCGGTCCCCCGGCCCATCACCGTGACCTGCGTGGAGCCGTCCGGGACCGTGTAGGTCTCGCCGACGCCCAGCGGCGCGTCGGCCAGCGGCGGGTAGACGGACGTGCCCTGGCACGCCGAGGTCCCGGGATGGCCGTCGATCACGTCGATCGGCCCGTCACCCGACTCCTTGTCGGAGCGCACCCGGTACAGCAGGACGCCCTGCCGGCAGGCGGTGGCGTCGTTGCCGGCCGTGCTGCGCGCCTCGACGGCCAGCACCGAGTCCGTTCCGGTGCGCACCACCAGCAGCTTGGTGCCGCCGGGGGTCTCGTCCGGGCTCAGGTCGTGGTAGGTGATGCCGGTGCGGGCGATGCAGCCGACCTGGTCGTCGCGCAGCCAGCCCAGCTTCCACTTGTGCCAGGCGAACGGGTCGGGGGCCAGCCCGAACTGGCTGCCCATCAGGTCCCAGTCGCCGACGTGGGTGTCCCAGTCGGCGTTGCTGCCGACCGGCGGCCGGTAGTACAGGTCGGGCAGGTCGAACACGTGGCCGGTCTCGTGGGCCAGCACGTTGCGGTCCGGCGGGTGGTTCTCGAAGACGGTGACCAGCCGGCGCAGCGCGGTGCCGTCGACGTTCATCGGCTGGGCGAGGTTGACGACCTTGGTGGCGTCGGAGTCCACGCCGGGCGCGTCGGGGTCGGCGACCAGGTAGACGACGTCGTAGCCGTGGAAGTCCACCGACGGGTCGGCGGTGCTGATGGCGTCGCGCAGATACATGCTGCGGTCGCCGTCGTCCCAGTCCCGGTTGATCCGGTAGGCGGTGGACGCCCGCGGCATCTGCAGCCAGCGGTCCACCGGGTGCACGTGGAGCCGGAACTGCCCGTAGGAGGCGTTGTCGTAGAAGGTGCTGGTGGCCGGGAAGTGGTCGGCCTCGATCTCCCGCGGGGTGAGCTGCGGCACGGAGTCGGGGAACGACAGGAAGACCATCAGCGCGTTGACGTCGCCGACGGGGTGGGCGTAGCCGCCCGGCCAGCTGTCGATGCCCTCGGAGTGGTGCACGTCGGTGCGCGGCAGCATGCAGGGGGTGTCCTCGGCACCGTGGGCGGCCGGCCCGGTCATCAGCGTCCAGGCCACCAGTCCGGCGAAGCCGGTGACGGCGGCGGCGCCCGCCCGCAGCGCCCGCCGCGACACATGGCGCGCGCGCCGCGCGAGCGCCGCGCGCGCCCCGCCGGCCGCGTGCCGCCGCCGTGGAGCTGAGCTGATGCCTGACCGCCGCACAACGACCTCCGGGGAGGAATGCCGAGCTGTTCGAGACCTCCCCCACATTGCTATGAAATGTGATGATTTGCGGTGTTCGGCTGGTCCGTGCGGGTGTCGCCCCCGCGTTCTCCGGCTACGGACGGACGTGCGAGCCTCCGCCCCCCCGGGCGACTACGCTCCGTCATGATGTGCGGGTGGCGATCAGGTGCTCGACGCAAACGCGCGGAAACGGTCACTCCGTCAGCACGCGTGCGGAGAATCACCACGACGACGCTGGATCGCCCGCTCCGCCAGCCCATATGATCGCCGTCGAAGGAAGCGCGAACAGGGAGCGGGCCATGGGCGTACCCTCGGGCGGCCCCGGCGTCGAGCCCGACACCACAGCGCACGTCATCACGCACCGTGATGCTCCGGGCCGGCCTGCGGGGGACGCGGAGCCGCGGGACTACCGCGCCGCCTTCGCCGCCGCCCGCCTTCCGATGGCCCTGCTCGGCCCCGGCGGCGAGGTCCTCGCCGCCAACCGCGCCCTGGGCGTCCTGCTGCGCACCTCACCCGACCGGATGGCCGCCGCCGGCGCCGCCGCCCTGCTGGGCCTGGCCGGCGACCCGCACGCCGGCGCCGCCTTCCACGAGGTGCTCAGCGGCCGCCGTTCGCGGCTGCGCTGCACCCGGCGGGTGACCCGCACCGACGGCAGCGGGGTCCGGGCCGAGATCACGCTGGCCCGCACCGGCGCGGAGCCGCTGCTGCTGACGGTCGAGGACGTCGGCGAACGCGACGCGCTGCGCGAGGAGTTGCGGCATCTGCGGATGCACGACGCGGTGACCCGGCTGCCCAACCGGGCACTGTTCCTGGAGCGGCTCACCGGGGCGGTGGAGCGCGCCGGGGTGCGCGGCACCGGCCGGATCGGGCTCTGCTACCTGGACCTCGACGGCTTCAAGGCGGTCAACGACACGCTCGGGCACCGGGTCGGCGACGAGCTGCTGGCCGCGGTCGCGCACCGGCTCCAGGACTGCGCCCGGCCCGGCGGGCACCTGGCGGCCCGGCTCGGTGGCGACGAGTTCGCCCTGCTGCTGCGGGACTCCACCGGCACCGGGCAGGCCACCGCGCTCGCCGAGGCGGTGCTGGGCGCGCTGCGGGAGCCGTTCGACGTGGGCGGCCAGCGGCTCGCGGTGTCGGCGAGCATCGGGGTGGTCGAGCGCGAGGCGGCGGGCAGCACCGCCACCCAGCTGATGCAGGCCGCCGACACCACGCTGTACTGGGCCAAGACCGACGGCAAGGCCCGCTGGACGCTCTTCGACCCGGAGCGCAACGAGCACCGGATGACCCGCCAGGCGCTGGCCCGCACCCTGCGCCAGGCCGTGGACCGCGGCGAGTTCGTGCTCGACTACCAGCCGCTGGTGGCGCTGGACACCGGCCGGCTGCGCGGGGTGGAGGCGCTGGTGCGCTGGGAGCACCCGCAGTTCGGGCGGCTGGCCCCCGACCGCTTCATCGGCCTGGCCGAGGAGGACGGCTCGATCGTGCCGCTGGGCCGCTGGGTGCTGGCCGAGTCGTGCCGCCAGGCGCGGGCCTGGCAGCAGGCGCACCCGGACCGCCCGCTGGTGGTGTCGGTGAACGTGGCGGTGCGGCAGGTGTGGGACTCCGACCTGGTCGCTGACGTCGCGGCGATCCTGCGCGAGACCGGACTGCCGTCGCGGCTGCTGCAGTTGGAGCTGACCGAGTCGGCGGTGATGGGCTCGGCGGGCCGGCCGCTGCAGGCGCTGCACGCGCTGCACGAGATGGGGGTGCGGATCGCCATCGACGACTTCGGCACCGGCTACTCCAACCTCGCCTACATGAGCCGGCTGCCGGTCTCGGCACTGAAGCTCGACGGGTCGTTCGTGCAGGGCTTCCAGTCGGCCGAGCACCCCAACCCGGCCGACGAGACGATCGTCGAGGCGCTGGTGGAGCTGGCCCACCGGCTGGGCCTCACCGTCACCGCGGAGTGCGTGGAGAGCGCCGAGCAGGCCGAGCGGCTGCGCCGGATCGGCTGCGACACCGGCCAGGGCTGGCACTGGTCGCGGCCGGTGGCGGCGGCGGCCATCTCGGACCTGCTGAGCGCCTGAGCCCCGCCGCTCCCCCGCACGCGGGAACGCGAGGGGCCCGCGTCCTCGTGGGGGAGAGGACGCGGGCCCTGGTGTGGGGGGACGATCCGCCGACGGTCAGCTGATGGTCGGCTGACGGTCAACGGGTGCCGGGCACGGTCAGCAGGCGCCGTTGTCCTGCCAGACGCCCCACTCGCCGGTGGTGCCGGGCTCCTCGTTGGTGGTCCACCACTTGGCCTGCCAGTTGTGGCCCTTCCAGGAGACCTGGTTGCCGCCGACGTAGACCGCCGAGGCGCTCCAGGACGGCAGGGTGCAGGTGCCGGACGGCGGGGTGGTGGGCGGCGTGGTCGGCGGGGTGGTCGGCGGCGTCGTGGGGGGCGTCGTCGGCGGGGTGGTGGGCGGCGTCGTCGGGTTCGAGCAGCCGGACGCCGAGCCGTTGGTGGCGGTCACGATCTTGTTGAAGAGCGTGGCCGACGCATCGAGGTCCAGCAGCGAGTACATCATCGAGCCGGCCAGGCCGTGGCAGTGCGCGTAGTCCGCCTTGGCCTGGACGCCCTGGCTGCCCAGGCCGGTCCAGAACTCGCTGCCGTTGTAGAAGTAGTTGGACTGCGAGGCGGAGTCCCAGAACGTCGTGGAGGCGTTGTCCACGATGCCCGACAGCTCCTTGTAGTACGCGGTGCCCGCGACCTGGCTGATGCCGCGCGCGGCGGCCGGCCCGGTGGCCGGCTGGTACAGGCCGTGGTTGCTGCCGGCCTGCACGCCGGTCCAGCCGCGGTAGTACAGCGGGTAGCCCATGGTGATCTTGCTGGCCGGGAAGCCGCCGGGGATCCCGTACGCCGCGTCGCCGTTGGTCCAGGCGTTGATCGCCGCGTCCGTGCTGTACTTCTCGGTTCCCGGCGAGATCGGGTTCGACGGGTCGCTGGGCGACTGGTAGGTCGGGTCCTGGTGGTTGGTCGGACCGGTCGCGTCCCAGGCGCCGTGCATGTCGTACGTCATGATGTTCGCGTAGTCCAGGTACTGCCCGAGCTTGTCGGTCTGGATGTTCGCGATCTTGTCCTGGCCGGACGGCAGGGCCGCGGTGAGCAGCATCTTCTTGCCGCCGTTGGCCGCGCCGTAGGCGTCCAGCTCGGAGCGGAACTCGGCGGCCAGCGCGGTGAAGTTGGCCTTGTCCGCGGCGCTGTAGTGGTTGCCCACGTGGCCGTTGGGCGAGCCCGGGTACTCCCAGTCGAGGTCGAAGCCGTCGAAGATGCCGGCCGCGGCGCCGGTGCCGCCGTAGCCGCCCTGGACCGGCAGGTTGCCCTTGATGAACATGTCGATGCAGGAGCTGACCAGCTTCTTGCGGCTGGCGTCGGTGGCCGCCGCGTCGGAGAAGTACTTGGAGTACGTCCAACCGCCCAGCGAGACCACGATCTTGAGGTTGGGGTACTTCGCCTTCAGCTCCTTGAGCTGGTTGAAGTTGCCCACGAGCGGCTGGTTCCAGGTGTCCGCGGTGCCGTCGACGCTGATGTCCGAGCCGAAGGACTTCTGGTAGTCGGCGAACGCGTCGCCCGCGCCGTCACCGGCGTTGGGGTCGTTCTCGTTGGTGGAGTCGGACGCCTTGGTCGCCTCGAAACAGGTGAGGTTGACCGGGTCGATGTTCTCGAACGAGTAGTTCAGGATGTCGAGCTTGCTCGCGATCCCCTCGGTGTCGAGGTTCTTCGGGTAGAAGGCGTTGCCGTAGACGCTCCACTGGTCGTAGTAGGCGATCTTGACCCCGCCGCTGCTCGCGGCGGCGGCCGCGGGCTTGGCGGCGGACGCGGTGTCCGCCTTGGCGGTGCCCGTCGTGGCCGCCAGCGCGGCGAACGCGCCGAGGGCGAGGGCGGCGCTGGTGGCGGCGGCCACGAACGCTCTCTTCCTGGACTGCACAAGTACCTCCGGGGGGAGAGGGAGGACCAACAGGGGGCTGGAGCATGGATAGTCCTTCGCCAAGTGCACGTCAATGGTCTGAACCAGACTTAGGACTAGACCAATTCGGGCCCCCCGCGGTGGCGCCGCCGGGTTCACGCCATGAGCAAAGCCGCTCGTCAGCGAGGTGACGAGCGGCTATAACCCTGGGTTAAGTCTTCCCGTGCGGTCGGTCCAAGGTTGGACCACCCGCCCCGGGGAAATCAGTCTTTGACCTCCGCCACGTCCTTGGGGAAGCCGTACACGTCGGCGATCAGCTCGTAGCTGCGCAGCCGCGCGGCGGGCGTGTGCGCGTTGGCGGTGATCACCAGCTCGTCCGCGCCGGTGCGCTCGACGAGCGCGTCGAGGCCCGCGCGCACCTGCTCCGGGTCGCCGTACACGATGTTGGCGATCCAGGAGTCGACGAACTCCCGCTCCATCGAACTGAACGGGTACGCCTCGGCCTCCTCCGGCGTGGGCATCAGGCCGGGCCGGCCGGTGCGCAGCCGCAGCATGCCGAGCGCCCCGGAAAGCACCTGGCGGTGGGCCTCCGCCGGGTCGTCCGCGGCCAGCGCGGACACGCCGATCGAGGCGTAGGGGGCGTCCAGCACCTCCGACGGCCGGAAGGAGTCACGGTAAAGGGCCAGCGCGGGAACGGTGTTGGCGGCCGAGAAGTGGTGCGCGAAGGAGAACGGCAGCCCCAGCGTGCCGGCCAGTTGCGCGCTGAACCCGGACGAGCCCAGCAGCCAGACGCTCGGCCGCCCGGCCGACTGCACGCCGCCCTCCGCGCTGCCCTGGACCGGACCGGGGATGGCATGGATCCGGGCGTACGGGTGCCCGTCGGGGAAGTCGTCGTCCAGGAAGCGGGTCAGCTCCGCGAGCTGGCGCGGGAACTCGTCCGCGCCCTCGCGCAGCCCGTCGGTCCTGCGCAGCGCGGCGGCGGTCGCCCCGTCCGTGCCGGGCGCGCGGCCCAGGCCCAGGTCGACGCGCCCCGGCGCGAGCGCCTCCAGGGTGCCGAACTGCTCGGCGATCACCAGCGGGGCGTGGTTGGGCAGCATCACGCCGCCCGAGCCCAGCCGCAGGGTGCGGGTGTGCGCGGCCAGGTGCGCCAGGATCACCGCGGGCGAGGAGCTGGCCACGCCCGGCATCGAGTGGTGCTCGGCGACCCACATGCGGTGGTAGCCGCGGGTCTCGGCGGTCCTGGCGATCTCCACGCTGGCGCGCAGCGCGTCGCCGGCCGTCAGGCCCTTGCCGACGGTGGCCAGATCCAGTACCGACAGCGGTACCGGCGCGGTGCCGCGGACCGTGCCCCTGATACCCGTCCCCCTGATGTCCTCGCCCCCGCTTCCGGTCGCGTCCGCGACCTCCCGCTCTCCGTCACCCACGGCGGGCACCCTCCTGTCAGCTCTGTTTGCCGTCACCTCACAGGCACCAACCGGAGATGCCGTCCGCTTGTTCCCGCGGGCCTCGCGGGCCGCCCCCGCCGGGGGCTCGGAGCCGCGCCGGCAGGGCGCGCGGCGGCCGGTCACAGCCGCCTCTGGCGCCCCTTTCGTGCATCAGATCCCGCCACTCCGAAAAGAGGGCAATGACCTCGTCATATGCCAGACAGGCCCCTTCCTGCATATACGCCTGAGCGCTGCTGGGGGGCCCGTCAACCACCTCTACCGGCAGGGGTATTGGGGCTATCGTGGAGGTCCGGTCGAGACGCCGGACCAGGACGCTGCCCCTGGCCCACGACCAGGCCCTCGTCCGGACACGCAGACGGTCTTACCTGCAGGGGGCTACCGTGGCGCTCGAACACCGACAGGTCGGGCCGGTGCATGCGGTCCAGTACGCACTGCGCGTGCTCGAATCCGTCGACAGCCACCGGCACGGGGTCTCCGCGGAACAGCTGGCCCGCGAGGTCGGCGTCCCGCTCGGCTATCTCACCCAGCTGCTGGCGATGCTCCGCCGCGAGCGCTACCTCGGCTTCCTGCCCGGCGGCGGCTACGTGCTCGGCGAGTCGATGGTGCTGCTCGGCTCGACCAACCGCGACATGGCACTGGCGGAGAAGCTCCGGACGATCCTCATGGAGCTGCGGGACGAGGTGGGCGCCGCGGTCTACTTCAGCCGCTACGACGACGGCGAGGTGCGGATCATCGACTTCGCGGACGGCCCGCACGCGCCGAAGGTCAACGAGTGGGTGGACTTCCGGTCCGCGGCCCACGCCAGCGCGGTCGGCAAGTGCCTGCTGTCGCAGCTCGACCACCGCGGCCGCCTCGAACACCTCTCCCGGCACCGCCCGGCCCGCTTCACCTCGCGCACCGAGGTCGACGACCGGGTGCTGCTGACCAAGCTGGAGCGCCAGCCCTCCAGCGTGCCGACCCTGGACCTCCAGGAGTACGCGGTCGGCACGGTGTGCGCGGCGATCCCGGTCACCATCGGCAAGACCGTGGCCTGCCTGGCGCTGTCCATGCCGTACGCCAAGGCGCACCGGCTGCGCCCGGCGGTGGACACCCTGCACGAGCGGGCCGCGCCCGTGCTGCTGTCCATGAGCATCTGACGCCGGCCACCGGCACGACGAAGGCCCTCCGCGCGATGCGGAGGGCCTTCGTTTCAGGTGCGCCGCCAGGGACTCGAACCCCGGACCCGCTGATTAAGAGTCAGCTGCTCTAACCAACTGAGCTAGCGGCGCCTGCTGACGTGGATGATCGTACCCGATCGGCAGGGATGCCCCCAACCACGGCGCAGCCCCCGCCCGCACGGCCCGGCGCACCCCGCGCCCGCGCGCCGCGGGCGGCCGCCGGGCCGGTCCTCCGGCGGCCCGGCGGCGAGTTGCCGCCAGGCGGGAACGTGCCAGCGCCGGGCCGCTGACACCGCCGCGATCCGGCCGATAGATCATGTCCATGACTTCGACTCGACGCCGGACAGCCGTGCCGGCGGGCGCCACCGCGCTCGCCCTCGGCACCGCCCTGATGCTGCCTGCGGGCGGCGCCATCGCGGCGACCCCGCCGCCCACTCCCCCGTCGGCCGCCCACACCTCGACCGCACCCGCGCCCTCCTCCGCCACCGTCACCCTGATCACCGGCGACGTCGTGCACGTCACCGGCGGCTCCGCCCCGACCGTGACCGTCGACCGGGCGCCCGGAGCCCGCGGCGTGGTGCACGTCCAGCAGTTCGGCGGCGACACCTACGTGGTGCCCGACGAGGCCGAGTCCCTGCTGGCCGCCGGCACGCTGGACCGCCGGCTGTTCGACGTCACCGCGCTGGTCGCGATGGGCTACGACGACGCGCACAGCGCCGGCGTCCCGCTGATCGCCACCTGGACCGAGGCGGCGCGCACCGCCCGCTCGCTGCCGGCCGCGCCCGCGGGGGCGCGCACCGTCCGCACGCTGCCGAGCATCGGCGGCGCCGCGCTGAGCGCCGACAAGAAGCACGCCCGCGCCTTCTGGGACGACCTCGACCCGTCCGCCGCATCCAGCGGCGCCGCGGGCGCCGGGGCCGCCCGCTCGCTGGACGCCTCCAACGGCATCGCCCGGCTGTGGCTGGACGGCAAGGCCAAGGCGTCGCTGCAGGACTCGGTCCCGCAGATCAACGCGCCGCAGGCGTGGGCCGAGGGCTACGACGGCACCGGCGAGAAGGTCGCCGTGCTCGACACCGGTGTCGACGACACCCACCCCGACCTGCAGGGCCGGGTCGCGGTGGAGCAGAGCTTCGTGCCCGGCCAGGCCGTGGCCGACGGCAACGGGCACGGCACGCACGTGGCGTCCACCATCGCCGGCAGCGGCGCCGCGTCCGGCGGCCTGGAGAAGGGCGTCGCGCCCGGCTCCCACCTGCTGGTCGGCAAGGTGCTGTCCAACGAGGGCGAGGGCCAGGACTCCTGGATCATCGCCGGCATGGAGTGGGCCAAGGCCCAGGGCGCCGACGTGGTCAGCATGAGCCTGGGCAGCACCGTGCCCGACGACGGCACCGACCCGATGGCGCAGGCCGTGGACAACCTGTCGGCGAACGGCGGCCCGCTGTTCGTCATCGCCGCGGGCAACGCCTACGGCGCCGGCACCATCGGCGCGCCCGGCTCGGCGCACGACGCGCTGACCGTCGCCGCCGTCGACTCCGCCGACCAGCGCGCCGCCTTCTCCAGCATGGGCCCGCTGACCAACAGCTACGGGCTGAAGCCCGACCTGTCCGCGCCCGGCGTCGACATCACCGCGGCCAAGCCCGGCGGCGGCTACCAGACGATGTCCGGCACCTCGATGGCCACGCCGCACATCGCCGGCGCCGCGGCCATCCTCAAGGAGCGCCACCCCGACTGGTCGGCGCAGCAGCTCAAGGACACGCTGATGTCCTCGTCCAAGGTGCTCGGCGACTACACGCCGTTCGAGCAGGGCACCGGCCGGGTCGACGTGCTCGCCGCGATCGACTCCACGATCCAGGCCACCGGCTCGGTCGACTCCGCCGTCTTCCGCTGGCCGAACGCCGGCGCGGCGCCGGTCACCCGCACCCTCACCTACCGCAACAGCGGCTCGTCGCCGGTCACCCTGAAGCTGGCCACCGCCACCGCCGACCCGGCCGCCACGCTGTCGGCCGGCACGGTCACCGTCCCCGCCGGCGGCAGCAGCGACGTCACCCTGACCCTCGACCCGTCCAAGGTGCCCACGAACACCACCTTCTCCGGCCTGGTGCTCGCCACCGACGCGGCCTCCGGCGCCGTGGTGGCGCACACCGGCTACGGCCTGGTGAAGGAGAAGGAGCTGTACGCCTACACGGTCAAGCTGCTCGGCCGGGACGGCAAGCCCGCCGCGGGCACCGTGATCGTCGCCGAGGACGGCAGCCCGTACCCCACGCCGGTCGCGGTGGACGGGCAGGCCACGCTGCGGCTGGAGCCGGGCACGTACATGGCGTACGCGGAGATCGACGTCCCCGGTGACACCCCCGACTCGCAGGGCCTGGCCATGGTCATCGACCCGGAGACGGTGCTGAGCAAGGACACCACCGTCACCCTGGACGCGAGCACGGCGCACCGGATCAGCGCGTCCGTGCCGCAGCGCACCCAGGTCCGGCAGCTGCACTGGGACATGGCCCGCACCTTCGCCGACGGCCAGCTCGTCCGCGAGGCGGACCTGCTGCCGCTGACCTACGACGCCCTGTACGCCTCGCCGACGAAGAAGGTCACCAACGGCAGCTTCAGCTTCGACACCCGCTGGCGGCTGGGCGAGCCGACGATCGCCGTCACCGACCGGGGCAGCGCCCTGGACACCACCACCCAGCCGGGTTCGCCGGTCGACGACGGCTCGGCCGTCCTGGCCACCGCCTTCGCCGGCGCGGGCGCCGCGTCCGACTACACCGGCCTCGACGTGCGCGGCAAGGCGGTCGTGGTGGACCGCGGCGACGCCGTGACGCCCGCCGAGCGGGCCGCGAACGCGGCGGCCGCCGGGGCCCGGCTGCTGATCGTCGTCAACGACGGCGCCGGCCGGCTGCTGGAGAACTACGGCGCCGACGACGGCTCCGACGCGCCGCTGCCGGTGGTGTCGATGCAGCACGACGCCGGCGCGCGGCTGGCCGCCGAGGCGGCCCGCGGCGTGAACGTGCAGGTCGCCCAGCGCAAGTACGCCCGCTACGTGTACGACCTGCTGGACCAGCACGACGGCACGATCCCCGACGGCTCCCTCGCCTACACCCCCGACCCGCGCAAGGACCTGGCGACCGTCGAGGCGACGTACGACGGCGACCGCACCCGCCTCGGCGGCGGCTTCCGCTACGACATCCCCGCGTGGGGGCCGGGCGTGGGCTTCGCCGAGCTGGAGTCGTACCCCGCCACCCGCACCGAGTACGTGTCGCAGGAGCACGGCACCGGCTTCTGGTACGAGGACCACTCGGTGTACTCCGCCGGGTACCAGGACCAGTTGCTGGAGGAGCGCGGCGGCAAGGACACCTACCTGCCGGGCCGCACCTACCGCACCTCGTGGTTCGGCGGGGTGTACCGGCCGCGGCTGGGCACCGGCTACTGGGGTCCGACCCGCTCGTCGTACAACGACATCCAGTTCAACATCTCGCCGTGGACCGACGGCGGCGCCGGGCACTCGGGGGCCATGCCGGCCGACGAGTACGACGGCCGCACCACCTACGCCGCCTACCGGGACGGCACGCTGATCGCGCACGGCCTCGGCCGGGCCGGCGGCCTGTGGGGCCAGCCGGCGGAAAAGCTGCCGTACCGGCTGGTGATCGACTCCGCGCGGGACGCCGCCGAGTGGAAGACCTCGATCAGCACCCACACCGAGTGGAACTTCGTCTCGGGTCCGGTCAGCGGTGACGCCCTGGTGCCGGTCGAGCTGCTGCAGCTGGACTACACGGTGGCCACCGACACCGCGGACGACGTGCCGGCCGGGCACTGGACCACCGTCGGCCTGTCGGCCGCGACCCAGGAGTGGCTGGACGACGTGACCCGCGCGTCCTCGGCCACGCTGTCGGTGTCCTACGACGACGGCGCCCACTGGGAGCCGGTCACGCTGGACGCGCAGGGCAAGGGCGCCTGGACCGCGCGGTTCAGGACCCCGTCCACGCCCGGCGGCGCGGTGTCGCTGAAGGCCACCGCCTCCGACGGCCACGGCGGCTCGGTCAGCCAGGAGATCATCCGGGCGTTCGGCCTGAAGTGAGCCCGGTGACCCGGGTGCGCACCCGGTCCGAGCCGTTGCCCGGCCCGAGGTGCACACCGTGAAACACCGCGCCGGTCACCGGGGGCCCGCAGGGGGCCGCCGGCGGCCGGCGCGGGGGCGGGGGTGGCACGGGGCACCCCCGCGGACCCCGTATGATGGGTCTCGCAGGCGCCGCTAGCTCAGTTGGTTAGAGCAGCTGACTCTT